>QQUD01000239.1 GCA_008501785.1 Chloroflexota bacterium | reverse complement strand
TGGGGAAGGTGTCGGGGGAAGTGGGCAAGGGGCACGGAAGGCATGGGGGCTTTTTAGTTGGGGTGGTTACGGCCGTTTTTGTCACCATCAATCCTGCTTTAATTTATTACAGCCAGGAAACACGCATGTATGCGCTGTTGGGCTTGTGGGCGGTGATGTCTACGTGGCTGTTGGTGATTTGGTGGAAACAGCCGTCTTTGCCCATCGCAGCCGCCTACGTCCTCACTGCTGCGGCGGGTCTGTACACACAATATTTTTTCCCGACAGTATTGGTGGCTCAAAATATTGCGGTGCTTGTTTGGTTGGTGCGAAGGGGCAAGGGGCAGAGGGCAAGAGGCACGGGACAAGATGGGAGTGGTAAGTGGCGTATGACGGGCAATTTATTACGCAATCTCCCAATCTCCCAATCTCCCAATCTCCTCATCCGCTGGTCTGCCATGATGATTTCGACTTTGTTGCTGTATGCACCCTGGCTGCCCATTTTTGTGGTGCAGTTTAGCAGTGAGGCGGTGAAACGGCCATCTTTGCTGCCATTTTTGCAAGATGTGTGGCGATGGCTGCTGTTTGGGGCGACGGTGACAGAAACGGCCGTTGTATGGCCAATGGGTGTGGCTCTGATTTTGCTAGTGGTGGGGATAGTAAACGGCCGTTTGCGAGCTATTTTGCCATTGCTAATGGTGATTACGCCCATTTCATTTATGTTTTTAACAGGGACAACTGGGCCAGAGTTTTTTAAGTTCTTGGTCGTTTCAGTGCCGATGTTGATCTTTTTGTTGGCATTGGCACTGAGTGGAGGGTGGTTGAATTTATGGGGACGTATTGTAGTGCTGGTTCTGTTGTTGGGACTGTTGCCGGGAAGTTGGCAATCGTTATCTAATTTGTACCACAATCCAGCTTATGCGCGTGCTGATTATCGAGCAATGGCGGCTCGAATCGAAGGGGAAGCCCATCCGAACGCTGGCATTATTTTGGAAGCAGCAAATCAGTGGGAAGTGTTTACCTACTACTTTGAGGATGATTCGATTGTGTATCCGTTCCCGAAAGGGCGCAGTTTGCCACAGGCTGACGCAATTGATGCGGAATTGGCAGAGATTGCGATGCAGCATGATCGCTTGTACGCTATTTTTTGGGGTGAATTGCAACGAGACCCGGAACGATTGGTGGAGCGCTGGCTAGATGCTCATGCATTCAAGGCGACAGATGAATGGGTTGGGGATGTGCGATTTGTAACATATGCGGTTCCGGCGGGGGCGGCGAGTAAAATGGAAACGGCCGTTTTCGTCCCATTTGGTCCATCCATTCAATTAAACGGATTCACGCTGTTAGAAAATGAATTACAGCCGGGAGACATTGTACAAACTACCCTATTTTGGCAAACAGCAGCGCCATTAGACACACGTTACAAAGTTTTTCTACATTTATTGAATGAGCAAGGGCAGTTGGTGGCGCAGCGTGACAGTGAACCGGGCGGAGGATTGGCAATGACAACTGCCTGGGAACCAGAACAAACGGTTGCTGACAATCATGGTATTCTTTTGCCGCATGATTTGCCTGAGGGAGTGTACCAGCTAGTAGTGGGAATGTATGATATTGCGTCCTCTGAAGAAAGATTGGAGGTAGGGGGAGAAACGGCCGTTTCTGACATCTACTATTTGGGGGAAATTTCAGTGAGCAACTAGGCACCGTTAAGGCAACATGGCCTGAACAGTATCAAGTAAAACCGTTGTATCAAAAGGCTTATGCAAATAAGATGGCATTTTCAAATCCCCAAAACGTAGCTTAACTTTCGACTTAGAATCACTTGTGCAAACTATAACAAGCACATCAGCGTCTATCTCAAGCAAGGCTTGATACGTTGCTGCACCATCCAAATATGGCATATTCATATCCAACAGAACTAAATCAACACCATTTTGGCGAAAAACAGTGACGCCTTCTTCCCCATTGGCAGCAGTTAACACATTAAGATCGATTAACTGCAACATATCACTGGTAACATCACGCATTACTGCTGAGTCATCAATGATTAAAACCGTTGGGTGGAAATTTTCAGACATAATTGAATGGTCACATTTCTCATGATTTAAAACATAATAATCCAACATTGTCTTTCTGTCTATGAAGAGATTACCCTCCCCCCAAACTTTACTGCTCGAGCTCCGCTAAAAGAAGGATATAGGATTTGAGAACAAACTTCATGTGACTAAGGTACTCAGAATAGAGTACCTAGGTACTGCAAGGACCCGTTTTGCACCCACAATTATAAAACATTTTTATGATTGCATTAAATTTGCACAGAATTAGTTGTTTTTGAAATAATGGTCTACTTAAAGTATGGTTGTTAAGGTAAGCATTTCGGTAATTGGAGGTTATAGTGAGAATTCAGCTCACACAATGGTGGCAAAATCTGACCTTGCCGGGAAAAGATGTCCCTCATATTGACAAATTTAAAGCACGATTTCTGGCTTCGATCTCTTTCATCATGATTGTGATGATCATTATCAACGAATTAGTCGTTTTCTTTCTTCATCATCAACCAGAGGGGAATGTCTTTTATAGTGCTAGCATCATAACTTGTATTGTGCTTTTCATCTTCAACAGAGTTAGTAGAGGACCATATTATCCCCTTATCACATGGGTATTTGTCGCTTATCTCAATCTTCTAACCCTTAGTTTATTATTCTTTAGTCGGGACCCCTTCACAATACGTTATTTCACTTTATCCATTCTAATCGCGGGGTTTTTAATCCCAATACCATATATTTTGGCTCTTATTTCAATAGATGTTCTTTTATTATTTACAATGAATATCTTTAACTGGACGAATTTTTCGTTCAACACAATGGTAAATGAAGTAACGTATCTCCTCTTTATGTTTGGCATCATTATTATCATGAATTATTATCGAAATCTTTGGGAAATTGATAATCAACACATTTTACAGGAGAGTCGCAAACAGTTAGAAAAGAAGTTTAAGCAGCGGACGTTGGAAAAAAACACATTGAACCAGATTACGGTAGCAGTTAGTCAATCTTTAGATTTATCGGATCTGTTCCAAACCTTAGCCAGACAGCTTGAACAAGAGCTTCATGTGGCAGGTGGTGTCATTTTTCTCTATGATGAAATGGCTGATTCTTTATCATTTCAAACACATTGGGGAATACCAAACACCACAAATGATACAGTTGATCAAAGATCGATAGAAGATTTTTTTCATAAGGCCGCGATTCGAAATAAAACGGCCGTTTTTTCTAAAAATCTGCAACAAATTGCGCCTATCATTGCTCACGATCCTGTCAAAAACCCGAACGAATGGCAGGGGCTTCTATCCATACCATTTATTGCAGATGGAAAGATTCAAGGCGTTGTTGGGCTGTTTAAACGAACATCAGAACCATATACGCAAGAACAGGTTAACTTCTTTCAAGGTCTTGGGATCCAAGTTGGTGTCGCCATTCAAAACAGTCGCTTATATGCAGATGCAAAACATGCTCGGCATATCGCGGAGGTCGTACAATCAGCAAATCTGGCTTTAACCCAATCACTTGACATGGAAAACATACTCGTTACCTTATTAGATTATCTCCATCAACTCGTCCCATTTGATAGTGCAAATGTAATGCTGTTTGATAAACAAGGTTCGCTAGCTCTTTCCGCCCTACGCGGATATATAAATCACGCCAGCAAACAGCAACTAGAAATTCTAGTTTCACAACTGCCAGAATTTGAAAACTTGCATCAGATCATTACCTCTGGTAAAAGCACCCTCATTGAAGACACACACAATTCACCTAATTGGAAGATTTTAAAAGGATTTGAGTATATTCGATGTTGGTTAGGTGTTCCCCTCCTCGCTGGGGGCCAAGTCATTGGGTTATATAATTTAGAAAAAAAGAAACCTTTTTCTATTACAAATGAACAAGTAAGACTTGCCGAATCACTGACAGCACAAGCGGCAGTGGCGCTGCAAAATAGTTTTCTCTATGAAGAAGTACATGTCGGACAACAAAAATTAAAGCACCTGGCACAGCAAGTTGTCGCTGCTCAAGAAGATGAGCGGTCACGCGTTTCGCGTGAACTGCATGATGAAGCAGGACAGGCCCTGACAGCGCTCAAAATCGGACTATCAATGGAATTAAGTAACTTGTCGAACAATGCAAATCAACCAGATGCAATTCCATCTTTGCAAGCCAGTTTGAAATCAGCAATCAAAACATGTGATATCACGATGAATCACATTCGACTGCTCGCCCATGATTTACGACCAGCAGCATTAGATGATTTGGGATTAAATCTGGCATTGGAAGGCTTCTGTGAGGATTTTGCAGATCGTACGCAATTAAATATTGTCTATCAAGGAGATGAATCAGCAACAGCTTCAGATGCTATCAGCATTTCACTTTATCGATTATTGCAAGAAGCCCTAACCAATGTCGCCCGTCACTCTCAAGCGACACATGTTTGTGTGCAGTTATTGTGTGACAAAACGGCCGTTTCCCTTACAGTCACTGACAACGGCATAGGGTTTCCCATACCTTCCAACACAATGTTAAATACAAGCATAACTGGCGTCGGTTTAGCAGGGATGCAGGAGCGTTTGCAACTTCTTGGAGGAACACTAACAATAACATCCCTCCCCGAACAAGAGACCACGATCCACGCCATTGTTCCTCTTCAACCACTTCTACCACAAAACAAAGGGGGACAACTTGTCTAAAATACGTATTGTTTTAGCAGAAGACCATCACATGGTACGAGCCGCAGTTGCCGCGTTACTCGCTAAAGAGATCGATATTGATGTAATCGGAGAAATTGCCGACGGATTCAAACTAGTGGCTCAAGTCGCCGAACTAAAACCTGATGTTCTCGTCCTTGATGCAAAAATGCCTGGTCAAAAGGTGATAACGGCCGTTCAAGAAATTAATAAAAATTTTCCAGCAACAAAAATATTAGTTTTGTCTGCACATAATCGACGTGAATATATTGTGGGTGTTTTACGCGAAGGGGCAGCGGGTTACGTGTTGAAAGATGATGCACCAGAAGTTTTAGCACAAGCAATTCGAACCGTGTTTCGTGGAGAGGAATGGATTTCCCCACGTATAACCTCTCAAATAATCCATTCAGCAACAAAACAAGAAAACACATTCCTCCAAGACCGACTCACCCCTCGTGAAATAGAAGTGCTTGCATATATGACACGTGGCAAGAAAAATGATGAGATTGCAAAAGCAATGGTAATCACGAAACAGACTGTAAAAAATTATGTACGGAGCATTTTTAGCAAGCTAGATGTCGATAATCGAGTTGATGCTGTTTTGTTAGGCATTAAACATAGGTTAGCAGAAAACGGTCTCGATGATGAGTTATGATTGTGTCGAAAAATTCTTACCACAGTTTATGGGCAAATGCAGACAAAGCAGCCGTTCCTCCAGTGTGCCAAAACAAAACCGTTTGCCCTCGGGTAAAAGCCCCCCAACGTATCAAATCAATCAGCCCTGCCATGGCTCTACCAGTGTAAACAGGGTCCAGTAAAATACCTTCTTTTTCAGCTACCATCCGCAATGCTTCTCTTTCGGCATCGCCAACCTGCGCATATCCTGCACCCAAATAATCATCATTAACAACCACCTTATCCGCGACAGATGTTGTCTCTTGTCCCAGGTGCGTTGCCGTAGCTGTTGCTAATGCCGCAATTTGAACTTTCATCTTCTCAGCAGGCTGCGACACACTAATGCCCAACACCTCTGCCGAAACATCATATAATTCGGCTCCGAGTACCATGCCAGCCTGCGTGCCGCCACTTCCACTAGCAACCACAATAAAGTCAACATTCAAATGTTGCGCAACAAGCTGATCTTGCAACTCTTTCATAGCCCATACATAACTGGTTGCGCCCATGACATTCGAGCCACCCAACGGAATTTGGTATGGGTTACGACCCATGGCAACCAATTCATTTTCAACTTCTTGCATAATAACTGCGCGTTCTTCTGTGCCAGTCCAATAAAGATGCGCCCCCAAAATTTCATTGAGCAGCAAATTTCCGGTTCGTTCTTTTGGATCGTCTCCAGGAATAACCAGACTGCATCCCAATCCATACCGCGCAGCAGCAGCGGCTGTTTGTCGACAATGATTACTTTGGGTAGCCCCGGTTGTAATCAGGTGATCACACCCTTGCTGCAACGCATCAGCCACAAGAAACTCTAATTTTCGAGTTTTATTACCACCTGTGGCCAACCCCGTTTCATCATCTCGTTTGATCAAAATGTCTGGGCCACCTAAATGTTTTGTCAACCGTTCCATATTTTGAACAGGGGTCGGGAGGTGTGCAAGGGTTACACGATCTGGATATTTGAGCATCATAATTATCTTTCCGATTTTTGACTTGCCTCTGTCATTTTTTGCAGACATAGAGGTAAAGCAAGCGAAATTATAACTCGGTCAAGCGATCTCGTCAGCATTAAGCTGCGAATTTTAATAATGAGCAGGTTTCTGATTATCATATTTGGCAATTAGATTGGTTCAATCTCAAAGATTAAACCAATCTTTGA
>QQUD01000209.1 GCA_008501785.1 Chloroflexota bacterium | reverse complement strand
CACTCAATTAGGAAGAGCATTGTTCCTATCAAGTTAGAAATGTATGCATTATCTGAACTCGCTTACTCAATGCATGATGATGAGCTTGTAGGATTTGGTAATGAAACTGGTTGGGAAACGGCACGTAATATACTTAAACATTGCATAACAGGTACGCCATATACTGTTGAAGATGTTTTAGAAGAAGCTGTGGCATCCTCGCTTTTAGTTACAAGGTTTAGAAAGCGTATTGAGTTTGTTCATCAACTCGTACAAGAATTTTTTGTCGCTTTTTATTTAAATAATATGATTAATAATTCATCTTTTGATTCCCCATTAGCTAGCATCACTACCATTTTGGGAGAATCACTTATGCATAAAGATATGAATGAAATCATTATTATGCTTATTGGAATTTCTGACTCTCAAATGTTGATAGCAGAATGGTTAGCTAATCAAATTATTGAAAAGAGGCATAAATCATCGATTTCTTTATTAAAGCGCTGCATTGAAATAGTATATGAAACCACTGATGCAGATGTATCAAAAGAATTTGTTGATATTCTCCTTGGGTCCATGCGCGACCCAGATATACATATTCGTTGGGATACAGTTGTAATTCTTGGGGAAATCAAGAATGCCAACGCTCTAGAACCATTAATTATTGATTTGTTAGAACCAAGTAGATTCTCAAGACAAAAAATACGTAAAGTGATAGAAAGAAGTAAACATCCGCCGAGGAATAAGTTAATTGCCCTCCTCAAACATCCAAACTCTTTGGTAAGAAGAAATACAATTGAAATTTTGGAGAGAATCAATGATGATTGGGTGATTGAACCAATAGTATCAGTTTTAAAAGATAATGATCCAAATGTGAGATGGCAAGCAGTTTATACCTTGGGAAAGATTGGTAATAAAAGAGTGTTGAAAGAACTAGAAAATATTGCAGTCAAAGATGATACGGTTGCTCATTCCAAGTTTCGTATTGCAAATACTGCATTAGAAGCAATTTGGAAAATCCAAAATCGACTAGATAAGCGGACTTTTGAAATTTAAGAGCGGTAAACTGAGTCAACAAAAGATAATTCTCCCCCCCACTTTGGCCTGCTTTTCTGAATGTGCCAGTTTTCCTGTTTAGTTTTCAGACCATATCTTTAAATATTACTCTGCGTAATTCGTTCGTGAGGAGAAACGGCCGTTTCCTCCCCCACAACACCCTTATCCAAAAAGTCGTAATTGGTTGAAAGCGGCCGTATTCCCTATATAATTCCCTCATTCATAATTTTGCTGTGTTCGGGAAAAGAGGAGTCCAAAACAATGAGCATCATCGACGTTATTATTAAAAGAAGAAGCATTCGAAAGTATTTAGACAAGCCAGTTGAAAAAGAGAGCATCATCACGTTACTTGAAGCAGCAATGGCAGCGCCCACTGCGGTCAACAGTCAACCCTGGGAATTTATCGTCTCAGATAATGTTGAAAAGCTGACAAAGATCAAACAAGAATTCGCCTTTGCACGGTACAATGCCCCCGTAGCCATTATTGTTTGCGGGAATAAGAAACTTGCATTGCAGGGAAAGGATCATGGATTCTGGATTCAGGATTGCAGTGCCGCAACGCAAAATATACTGCTTGCGGCAACCGATTTAGGATTAGGTTCAGTCTGGATGGGCATCTACCCTCATGAGAACAGAATAGACATTTTAAAAAAGATATTCAATATACCAGACCATGTCACGCCCCTAAATATTGTTTATGTCGGTTATCCAGCGGAAGAGAAAGAAGCAAGAACACAATACAATGAAAAGCGCGTTTATTGGCAAGAATACGACTCTCAACGGGTGACCTTAGCAAGCGTCTAGAAATTACTTCTCTTGTTGGAGTGGAGGCTTTAGCCGGAACGGGTTCCGGCTAAAGCCTCCACTCCGACGACTTATTTCTGGATGCTCACAAAGCAAATGGTAAGCCTGTCATTGGACAATGGACAACAATCAAAACAAAGCCAGTAATTCGATTTGAAACACCTGATAAGCCAAACTAAATGCCCTAATTACGGCAAGATTTCTCATGATTCCACTAATCATATTTATTGCATTACCCATGCATTCAATTGTGTCCTAAATTGATTACTCACTGTTTGCAACAAGATTTCATATCTCTGTTTGATGTCGCCGTTTTGCTCGATTTGGTATTGAACCTCACCGGCATATTCAATGATCAGCCCTTCATCCTGAACATTCGTGAGTTGCACCAAGACAATCTTTCCTGCTTTAAATCTATTAAATGCACCCATAACTGCGAGCAATGCCGCATGATCCGCCCGATCAAACAGAATTTCATTCGCACCGACGAGCCGTTGGGCTTCATGCAAGCAGTTAGCAAAATGAGCAATATTTTCCTTAGACACCCGCTGCCAGAGCTGTTCCCCAGCCTCTTTTAAGCTATAAAGTGCCTGCCAGACTGACCGGTATAGTTCAAATTTGGCTTCATAATATTTGGCAGCGATGGTTGGGGTTACGCCAATTTCTGCAACAAACTCATCATTCACAACCTGAGCAGTTTTAACGATGTCCCATTGGATATGCCCCCGTTCCTGCTGGCAATAGGCGACTAAGTCAGTCATTCGGTTCCGCCGTTGCAAATAGGTCAACAGCTCACGGGCTTTGTCAATTTTGTTTTCACCATTAATGATTTCATAATCAACATCAAGCTGAAAACATAATTCCCGGAGTTCAGCACTGTTAAAGTGCTCAACAAGTTGTTTTCGAATAACAGGTAAGTTGTATGCCATCTTTGCGCCTCTCAAACGAGTATCATCCACACTATCAACTTTAGGGAGCGGAACATTTGTTGATCAAATTTATGTGTGCCCATGTTATCAAGAATACTTTATCAACCATGCTTTTATCAAACAATTAGTACTTAAAAATATTACTCGACACTCACCCAAACTCACTTCCAATGCATCAGCAGTTGAGTCACCACCATAAGCAGCGCAATATTGCTGGCAGCTTCTTTAAATTTTGGGTTGCGGTAGGTGAAATTGGGGATAGAGAAACGGCCGTTTCCTCCATATAATAAAATCAATTAAGTCGTCTAATATTATTGTTTGGGGAATTGAAACCTTTGCCACTAATTCCACAAATTGAAATTCAAAATCAGTTTTTTCATAAATTACTGGTAGCGAAAATTATTGAAAAAGGAAAATGATGAATCGATACTTTTTTTTAGTTATATTCCTATTGTTGCTGTTCTCGTCAGGGTGCAGCCAAAATGCTGGAAGTGTTAATTTGTCACTTAATGAAACGTCTGCTGAAATTTCAGAGATGACAGAGGAAGTAATCCGCATGAATAATTGCGGGGGTAAAGCTGAAAGCGAACAAGTTGCAACCAGGTCCAGAACAATTTACACAGAAGGAAGTGGATCATTAGGAGTTGATGGCCAAGTCATAAAGGGGGAAGTCTCTGCAAAGTATGGGGAATCTAACAATATCTCCAAAAGCCAGCGATTAGTCTCTCCCCCTGGAACACGAATGCAATTTGTGCTCAGATGGACGGAAAAAACTTGGATAGGTATCGTAACTGCTCAGGGAGAAGACGAACAAGCAAATTATAAAGTTAGTGTACCAGTATCTGTTGAATTAATTTCAAGTAAAGATTTAGGATGTGATACCAACGTTGATAACAAGACATCAGAATTGATTGCAGGAAATTGGAAAGGCACAATTCAAGGAAAGGTCGACGAATTCACTGCTGACATCTTTATAATGATTGAAGACAATTGTGAAATTGACGCTATTTGCGGAACATATTCTGTTCCTTCGTTACCATGTTCAGGCAATCTGAAACTTGGTCGTATTGATGACGATACGTTTATTTTTGTTGAACAAAAAACAAATGGGGAAGATTGGTGCGGCTCTGGTGATTTTGAATATATTAAACCGTTATCTAATGATACTCTTTCATGGGAATATAAAAATCCAACAGATAACATTGAATCAACAGCAATACTCAAAAGGGATGAGTGATTTATAACCTTATGAAAACGATAGAAACTTCAAATTTAACCCCTGCCGAATCCATGCTCATCCTTGATCCAAACACAATTCAAGGAAAATTGATGATGAAATACACGCTGCTAGACCTCCTTTTCAAGAAAGCACTCTTCATGGACGTCCGAGAAGAAAAAAGATTATTAGGCTTCAAAAAAGTAGAACGCCGCTATATTCGTGCAAATCCAACCTACCCACCCATGAAGCTAAAACGCCACCAAACCATTTTCTACTTATCACATTTATCCAAGTTTATGGCAGATGGCCTCGAACTTTCTGACTACGCCCGCAAAATTAGGGATAAAGTTGGTGGGCCTACCAAATTTATGCGCGAATATGTCAGTGAAGGATTGGTTTCCCAAGGCTACTTCATTAAAGAGAGAAAGAGAGTTTTATTGCTGTTCCCCATTGACAAATATAGCTTGAGTGAAAAAGGGTTAGATGCACAAGAGAAAATCAAGAAAATGCTTGAAGAAGGAGAAAGGAATTTAGCAGATTGGATGGAAAATGATCCCGCTCAGGCAAAAGCGTATTTCTTGATCTGTGGTCCTCTTATGCTGCTGCTAGATATTGAACTCAATCAGCTCAAAGAATGGCGAAATAGCCTGTCAAAACTTAATTTTGATGTGCAAAACACTGACATGTTTAATTACTTGTGGCATGATCCCTCATTTTGGCACATGGATGGAGACAATTTCAGCGATTCAGATTTTGATTTACCAGACTTCACACCCGATTTTAACCTGGATTCAGATTTTGATGCCGATTTCGATTTCGACTTTGACTTCGATTTTGATATGGATTTTGATTTTGACGCTGGTGATGGTGGCGGTGCCGGTTTTGATGATTGATGATGGCGGCACATTTAATGGTTTGAAGGAAACGGCCGTTTAAAAACAAACAGCATTCAAAATGAACATGCAATTATGCCACAATCACCTGAACACCTAATTTGTTCAATTCAAGACGAAAGCTGGCAGGCAGCGCTTCATCTGTAATCAACTTATTCACCATGCTCACAGGCGAAAAATGCACAAAAGATTCATTGCGAAAACATTGATTGTCAGCCAGCAAAACGATCTCTTTGGCGGATTTGATCATCTCGCGTTTGATGGTCACTTCAGAGATATTGTTGTGTGACAAGCCAAAGCCAGCTGTAATGCCAGACACATTCAGAAACAGCTTATCAGCGCGCAAATTTTTCAGCGTATTTTCGGCAATGGGGCCAACCATCGCCGGATCGTTGGGTTGAAGAATGCCACCGGTGGAAACGGCCGTTATCCCCCCCACGCCTTTTAGGGTGTCTAAAACGGCCGTTGAATTCGTAATCACCGTCACATCCGCCAACCGACGCAGCCCTTCCGCCAGCGCCACCGCAATCGGGCCACTGTCCAGCAAAATCACGTCACCCGCTTGCACCTCCGCCACCGCCCGCCGCGCAATTTCATTCCGCCGCAGCTTCAGCTCATTCTTCATCGTTTGATCAATATCAATCACTTCAAATTCAATACCTTGCTGCATAGCCAACTGCTTCAAAACCGCAATTAAATTCTTGTACCATTCATGCGCCCGATACCGAATCGTAAACCCAATGCGTTTTGGCAGCGGCGCGATGCGCTGGTCAGATTCCCAAACAAACGAAAGATTAAAATGCTCCTTCACCGCATCCCAACGAATTTCCCAACCGGCCTCAGTTTGCTCATAAAATAAAAACAAATTGTCCGGTGTCAAAATCATATGTGGCGTTACACAGTGTGCCGGTAAACTTTCCCCACCAAATGCCCTCAAACTCGCCTGCATGCACATATTGCCCACAATTTCAGGAAACATTGCCAACCCCATTTTGCAATACCCATTAGCCGCCAACACATTTTTAAACGTATCTCCTTCTAGACCAAACGGAATCACCAAAATATCCTCCGGGGCAATCTCTAAATCCTGACACGCCTTCAAAGCACCATCCGCACAGGTGTCATTCACCGCAAAAATCATATTGATGTTTTCATGAACCGTCAGCGCATCCCGCGTCAATTGATAGGCCAAATTAAAGTTAGACTGGGCATTAATCGACAACACCTCAACCGCTTCCGGGATCGCTGCCTGCAAGCCATCTTTAAACCCCTGGCTGCGCTCATGCGTATTTGGCAAATGATAGGTCAAATCCAAAAACCGCGCTGCGCCATGCCAATGTTTTTCCGCATAAGCACCCGCCCATCGCCCCACATCCAATCCGGCCTGATAATTATCAACAGCCACCAGCGTCGCCTCGGCACCAGATGAGAGGGATTCAGCAATAATCGGTTTGTTGTTTTCAGAAAACTGATTCAAAAGAAGTTCATCGGTATACATGTTGATTGCCGTCACAATCAACACATCAATCCGCTCAGAGAGCGACTTTTCAAACCCATCCAGCTCATTTTTTGCAGGGTCTGTTATCACCGGTTTGTTTGAAACGGCAACCGCACCCCCATGCGTTCGTTCAATTTTTCCTTCGGCCAACAGACGCTGCAAATCCCGCCGAATC
>QQUD01001118.1 GCA_008501785.1 Chloroflexota bacterium | reverse complement strand
GTTCCGGCTAAAGCCTCCACTCCGGCAACTTGGTTTATGTTTCCCTTTTGTGTTAGTGGGGAACGATCTATGCTTTTGAGCCTTTTGTTGTCGGTAAACCTTCTCCAGCCCATTCATCCATTGAGCCATCATACACCGCGACATTTTTATTTCCGGTCATTAAGTGCGCCATGGCATTAGTAGTCGCCGCGATTCCACCACCACAATAGGTAATAATGCGTTTATGCTGCGCTTCTTCTTTCAGGCGGGAGGCGATCTCATTTTCAGACACAAAAGAGGCCATTTCGTGCATCAAGTCTGAGCAGGGTAGCAGCGAGGACCCTGTGATATGCGCTGCTTCATAACTTTCAGAGGTTAACGTGTTTACCGTGCAAACGTCACCGGCTTCCATCGCTTGTAAGACCTCATCTTTGCTGGCAAACATGTTTGGCCTGAGCTGACATTCAAATTTTGCAGGCGCATATTGTTGATTATCTTGCTCAATTTCTCCGCCTGCTACTTTCCAGGCAGCCAGCCCACCATTGAGGACGCGCACATTGTTATGGCCTGCGTAACGGAGTATCCACCAGGCCCGTGTTGCACAGGGGAGCATGTCTGTCGTGTAAATTATGACTTCCGAATCTTCCGCAATGCCAACGTTGCCAATTTGGGCCGCAAGATCAGCCTCTGGCAAAATCATGTACATGTATTTACTATTCGCATCTGAAAACTGTTGGTGATCAAAAAAGGCGGCTCCCGGTATGTGCCCTTGTAAATAGTGATCGTAGGCGGTTGGATCTGTTTCACTTCTGTAAAACAGGATAGTGGCATCGTATATTCGAATATTTGGATTGCCAATTTTCGTAAGTAGTTCTTCTGCTTCAATTAAAAAAGCGTCTCGATTCATTGCTCAATCTCCTTACTAACTGCGTGTAATTCCAAATCGCGGCTACTAGTACCGTAACTTTCTAAAAATGTAGGGCGATTTGATAAATCGCCACTCTGGGCGAATTGCCAATTCACCCTACAAAATCATAAAGTTGAGGTACTAGTACCGTAACTTTCTAAAAATGTAGGGCGATTTGATAAATCGCCACTCTGGGCGAATTGCCAATTCACCCTACAAAATCATAAAGTTGAGGTACTAGACCGTGTTTTTATTGTTATAAAGGTACATGGTCAGCGGTGCAAATACCGTGATAAGGATAACACATGCTAATAACATCGTTGCAATCTCGGACGTTGTCACATTGCCATGCATTAAACCGCGCATGACGGTGGCTGTGAGGCTAATTGGATTGATATGCACGAATTTTTGTAAGAATTCTGGCATGGTTGCCGGATCAACAAAAACATTGCTGATAAATGTAAGTGGGAATGTGGTCATGCCGCTGACCATCATGAGAGACTCAGGGTTATCTACCAATAATGCCAATGTTGTCCAAACCCAAGATAAGCTGAATGCAAACACAAGCAATAGAATCAGGGATAATAAAACACCACTCAAACCAGTTTCTGGACGAAAACCCAACAGCAGACCGAGTACGATGACAACCCCTGCTGCCATCGTATAGCGGATGGTGTCTCCTAATAAAGCACCGACAAGCACTGCTGGTCGCCAAAATGGGAGCGACCGAAAGCGGTCAAATAATCCTTTGGTAATGTCTGTATTCAGTCCCAGCGCCGTATATGAACTTATCATTGCGATGGTCAGGACGAGAATACCAGGGATTAGCTGCTGCACATATTCTTCAACTGAGCCAGCCAGCGCACCGCCAAATAAATAGGTCATCAAGAGTGTCATCAAAATGGGAAAGATTGTGACATCAACCAATTGTGATGGCACATGTTTGAGCTTGAGCAATGCACGCCAGCCAAGCGTGAGGGAAGCTGATAGGGGGCTGGGACGGGCAGGGCGATTTTGGGCTGTGATGGTAGATGTTAGTATTTGTTTTTGGGGGGTGATGGGAACGGCCGTTTCCAATACACTCATTTTACATTCTCCTTTTGTGTCGTTGTTTCATTAATAATAGGTTGTCCAGTAAGCGACAGGAATACCTCGTCCAGACTAGGTTGCCCCAGCGAAAATTCCGTCAAGGGGATGCCTGCCTGTGATAACGCAGTAAACGTATCCGTTAGCCGCTCAGGATTAGAAATCTGTGCCGAAAGCAGCGCAGGATCAGATTCAAGCTGCGCAGCTACCCCCAATGTATGAGTGACAATTTGTTCAGCCATTACCCGTTGTGCCGCATGGTGCAAGCGAATTCTCAGGATACCCGATCCCACGGAAGCCTTTAGCTGGCTGGGCGTGCCATCAGCAATTATTGTGCCATGATCAATGATCACAATGCGGTCAGCCAATTCATCCGCCTCTTCTAAATGTTGTGTTGTCAGCAGCACAGTCGTGCCAGCAGCGCGGAGGGCGCGAATCACCTCCCAAATCGTGCGCCGACTCCTGGGATCAAGTCCAGTTGTCGGCTCATCGAGAAAGAGGAGGTCTGGCGAAACAACAATTGTCGCCGCGATGTCCAGCCGCCGCCGCATCCCGCCAGAATAATGCTTGACCTGGCGCTTCCCCGCTTCTTCTAGACCAAAAGCTTGAATCAGTTCGGCAGCTCTTGTTTTTGCTTCCGCCCAAGAGTAACCTAGCAGGCGTGCCACCAAAATCAGGTTTTCCAATCCAGTCAATTCATCATCGACCGATGCAAATTGCCCCGTCAGGCTCACCCTGCGGCGCACGGCATCAGCTTCTCTGACAACATCATGTCCAAACACCTTTACTGAGCCCGAGTTAAATCGGAGTAAAGTTGTCAGGATACGAACCATTGTTGTCTTGCCAGCACCGTTTGGTCCGAGCAAGGCAAACAAACTGCCTTGTTTTACCTGTAAATTAATCCCCTTCAGCACTTTAACCTTGCCGTAGGATTTGCGTAAATTTGTCACTTCAATTGCATTCATAAATTTCCTTCCGTAATCTAATTCATCGTGATGACGACTTTTCCTTGAGGGTGTCCTTGTTCAAGAAACCTTATCGCTTCTGGAATCTCATTAAATGGGTAGCATTTGCTAATGACTGGTTTCAGTTTGCCAGCCTCTATAAGCTCTTTCAGAATATTCAAATCCTTCTGGTTGATCTGGGCATTCATGGTGATGATTTCATTGAGCAGGGCTGTCAGAATCGGTTGGGTTGGCACAGGTGGAGGGGCTTGGAGTAATTCTAATACCCCTGCGCCAAAGTTTGGGGCAATCGTTTGCAATGTAGTGAGTTGCAAAACATCTGGTGATCCGTACTTTGTGTAAACAAAAGCTTTCATTAGGCTTCCTTCCAATTTGGTTGGATTTGACCAACCTTCATAATCCGGTTAACGCTACCAAAAATCCAGACCCAATTAATAAACGTCCTGACCGGCGGGCCTTGTTGAATCGTGTCTAACTGCAATGCGTCAAATAAGACGTTTGTGGCCCCAAAAAGCAATAATAAAGACGGGACAAGCCAGTTATTTTTTTGTTTGGTATTCATGTAAATTAGATAGCGCCTTTGTGGTGTGCCAATAACGTTTCTGGTTGTTGAGTGGCTGGCCTTGCGTTGTAGCGCAACATGACGATTCCCACCCAAATGAACCAGACGATGGAACCCAGTCCAAAAACAGCACCTAGCGTATCAAGAGCAGGTAGAACCATGAGAATACCCGCCCCGCCGATCACCAATCCAAATAAGTTTAATGCCCTGGGAAGTGCGCCTGAGCGCAAGGCTGCCCAACTAACCAGAAGCAGCCATAAACCACCGGGAAGCTCAATCCCGCCGCCTAATGCGTTTTCCACAGCAGAAAGTGCTATCCAGACCGTCGCTGCTTGAGCCGGGTCTGTTTCATACAGTTCCGCGACAACGCCTGCGTCTTTGATGAGAAGCAGGCCGCTGGCAATGACCAGACCTGCCCAGATTAGCCCGAATGCGGCGGTCGTTTGTGCCATTGCTGGTGTATCAACTTTCAACCGCTCGTAGAGCGCCTGCACCAGGACAACGAGAAAGATGCCGTTGATGATGTAGATGATCAGGTGCCATAAATGCATGAAAGTCTGATTTTCCACCAGGAAAGCGATTGATTGTATAGGATCGTTTTCTCCCATAACGTATCCAGCAGGGAGCAAAATTGTAACCAGCACGATAATGCCAATTAGGTATGTGGCAGCTTCAATGAGAGCGGCTGCGCCGCCAATTCTTTGTAAATTATTCATTTTAATTTCCCTTTTTAGATTTCCAAAATTAGCAGAGAGCTAATTTGATATGAATATTTTCTGTTTCGTTGATAAGGTATGTGTCTTTATTTTGTCTGCTTGTTTTTACTTTTGGTAAAATTGAGCGAACACATAGTAATATAAAGCATACATTGTGTCAAGTATTTTATACATTTTTGCGTGAAAATTCTTCGATGAATTGAAAGCCACGGTCCCCAAAATGCAAGGTTGGGGAGAAAAGCACAGGTCCCCAAAATGCCTTTAGGGGTTAAGACACGCTTATGATCTGAAACCGAATGATTAGCCACTGTATCAAAAATTAGGTCATAATGTTGACCATACTCTCGGCAATGATCGCTTCGTAGGCAGGCAGTAGGAAAATGCCAAAACTATCAAGGTGATAGGCGAACGAGACAATAACCAATAAGATGCCCAGGATGCGAGGGAAGTAGTCTGATTTGAACACCAAATACCCAAGGACAAAGGTGCTCAGCCCAAAGAATGCATGGTGAAACGCTTCAACTTCCAGGTTATTGTCTTCATTCTTTTGACTGGCGCGTTTGTGCAATTCTGCGGCTACTTCCACCGATAATTGAGAAGGCAATCGTTGCCGCAATAAATCAGCAAAAAGATGGTGATAACGATACCAGTGCCGCTTGCTGTCTAGTGTTCCGACTTGACTGTTTACCCGTCAAAATTTGTTTGTCGGAACACTAGGGGGATGAGGAATAAATTGGTGCAGACATAGATCAATTATACTTTATTGGCCCTGCATGGATGATTTTTAGCCATGCAGCAGTTGCGGCAAATGGTTGCGCCGAAATTGGCGTGGCGTTTGACCATAATGTGCTTTGAACAGCGTGTAAAAATAGCTCAAACTTTCGAATCCAACCTCAGAAGCAATATCCAAAATAGCGCGATCACCATGCGTCAACAGATTTGCAGCAAAAGTTAATCGTAGCTGGTTGACATAATTGGTCGGCGTTTGGTCTAGAAGTTTCCGCACCGTTCGCGCCAGATGTTCTGCGCTTACTGCACTGAGTTCCAACATGCGGGGCACACCTAGTGCTAAATTTTGTGGCTTCTGCATTTCTTCACATGTCCGTTGCAGCCATTCTGGCAGTTCGTTTCTATTTTCTTGAGTCACCAATGGAAAATATTGTGTGATTAACTCAAACAACAGCATCCGCAGCGCCGTTTTTTGGGATGCGCCACTGTTGACGGGAATGCTGTGCAACTGCTCCAACTTGGTCTTGACTTGCTCTTTGATGGCTGGTGCCAGATTGATGGTTGGGGGCATTTCCAGGTCAAGAATACGATGGGTGTGAAAACCGTCTCCCAGATAATCGAACAAATCATTGATTGCGCGTCGCGCAATCGCAAGGTTGATAACTTGACAATTATAGCCTGGAATGGGTCGATAGAAATGTGCATCATTGGGTCTGATTAATGTCATCGAGCCATCGATGAGGGTGATGTGGTTCCCGTTTACAACATGCTCAATCTGCCCTTCGATGAGTAAAAATACCTCGAAAAAATCGTGTGTATGCAGAACTGGTCCAATTTTGTCAGCCGATTGCAGCAATGCATAATGCATTTCTACTTTTTCATCAAAATAGGCGCTTTCTAAATATTTTGGAATAATCATTATATATCAACAGAACGCAAAAAATAAATCAAATTTAAACAAGAAATATCAACAGATTGCAAGGTATACTGGCCAGTATAGCAATGCCTCATTCGCCTTGCAACCCATCAAATAACAGGATATTTGATGGGTTTTGTATGAAAACGGCCGTTTTTCCCACACTTATAACTAACCCAGGTGCGACGCACTTCTGAAGTGCGTCGCACCTGAGACAATCAGGAGGATTATCCAATGAACATGAGTTCAAAAAAACGATTGTTAACAGCCCTCGACGGTGGCATTCCCGACAGATTGCCAGTGACGACCCACCATCTTCAACCTTACTTTGCAGACAAATACATGAATGGCATGAGCGATCTCGAAATGTTCGATCATTTCGGCATGGACGCCATTTTCTGGTCATCGCCATACCTTCCCGAAACCAACAAGGGTGCGTATTTCGATCCCGAACAGGAAGCGCCAACAAACCCCAGGTTTTGTCGGCGCATTGTGTCCAGCGATTGGCGTATCTCTTCAGAAGAAATACCCAACCCCAAATACAAAACAACCCGCTATACAATTACCACACCCAAAGGCAGCCTGACAACTGTAATGCAGTCCAATGATTACACAACCTGGGCGACAGAACATTTGATTAAAGAGAAAAAAGATATTGATATCATTGGCGAATATGTGACAGCCCCCCTTGGTGATGTGG
>QQUD01000445.1 GCA_008501785.1 Chloroflexota bacterium | reverse complement strand
TAAATAGATGGCAATGATACCCAGAACTCTTGCACATTTTCGTGGATTGATATTGGTTTCCAGTTGAGTCATCTAACCACTTTTCTTTGACCCTCTATTTGATCCTCTGTTTGAACATTTGCTACCACGACAGTCGGATGAGCCACCATTACTATTGCCATCATTAATGATAATTACGACAGGCTGATAGATAACGGTAATATCACCCACAATTATTGTTACCCCATCCCAACCTGTGCAAAGCGGCACGGTGATCACATGGTCTATTTTGAGATTACCTTTGATGTGGATACGGCCGTCTCGCTTAATATCCACATGCCAATGCTTTACGCGAATCATGCCAGCGTCAAATGCAACCACTGGCGAGCTAATTGTCAAGCAGCCTTGTCCAAAATCAGGATACAGCAGCCGCACGGTGAGCACTGACCACGTACCATCGGGCATGAGCCGGGCGCGGACACTCACCATTGCACCAATCGTGATATTGTCAATGATTTGTGTATCGTCAGTGACCACCAATTGCAGACCATCGACAATCCAGGGGTTCATGCTCGTCACTGTTCCGGCAAAGACGATCACATTATTGATGGGTTCCGCCAAAGACACAATATTTGTGGCAACGCGGGTGCCATCACTCAAAATAATGCCTTTAACAGAAACAAGATCACCCACGGCAAGATTCGGGTCAACAATCGTCCAGGGTTTAATTTCAAACGAGAGTCCACCAACCTGCCATGGTGCCATGCCGTTTAACGTACCTGTAAATTCAAAGGTCGGCAACGCATCAAACTTGAGGACAATGTTGCCCGCCAGCCATGACTCATTAGCTAAAATGACGCCCCGAACCGTGACCACATCACCCACAACAATACCTGTTTCAATTCCAGTAAACACATCCACGGCAATTGTGTGGCCCGAAACTGTCCAACTGTCAGACCCAATCGATTGCACCACACCGCTAAATTCAAATGGATGGCCAGGGAGTTCATCGAGCAAAACAATCTGCTTGGCTTGCAGCGTTCCATCTGCCAAAATCATACCTGAAACTTGTACATTTGCTCCAATTACGATGTCGGCATCTACAGCAGTTCCGCTGTTGACCGTGATGGTTTGGGAAGCAACCGTCCATGCAGCCCCCATTGCTTCGACCGTGCCCGTAAATGTAAACCGGTTAGCAATGGCACGACGCACCAGCACAATCCTATCTGCCACACGGCTGCCATCGGACAGCAAATGGCCATTTACTCGCACCAAATCGCCAATCTGCGGATTGCCAACCGTAATCATATGTTCATGTGTTTGAAAAGTTTGTCCGGCGATGGTCCAGACTGGGCCAGTTGCTTCAACTTCGCCTTCACCAGCAATATTGAAAGCTGGTTCTGTAGGTACGGTTTCTGGCAAAATAGTGGAGAGCTTGCCCGCTGTGACGGTAACCATGCGTCCAGCTCCGGTGACATCGACGCGACCTTCGGTGACAATGTAGCGCGTGAGTAAATCGGCCGTTACCATGACGTGGAATTTAGTGCCACGGGCAATCCCTGAACCAGTTGGCGTGTTCACTTCGTAACGAGAACCACCATCATTGCGGAACTGGACGGCGTGGTCAGTGTCGCCGGTCCATTGGGTCATCACAACGGTGCGGAAGCCATTTTCTGGTCGCAGGGCGTTTAGTTCATCAATTGAAATCTCGGTGTTGGCGCTGAGATTTGCTAGACTGCCATCGTAGAAATTGAGTGTTGCCTGTGACAGATTTCCGGTGCGCAGTAGCTGACCAGCGGCAATTGTGGTCGTTTGATTAACGGCCGTCCACACGCCATCGTCCGTTTGCATTTCTACGATGCCTTGAATGTTGTCGATAACGGCCGTTTCCGCCCTAAAATCAAGCGGACTGGTCATCAAAGGCAAATAAACCGTCGGACCTTGTGGTGTCGGTGGGATAGCGGCAACTTCGGCTTGTTCAGCGAGTTGTTCTGCATCAATTGCTGGCGGATCATCAACCACACCAGCCGCAGAAGTAGGCACCACTTCTACAATCGTCTCCGTGCTTGTTTCAACTTGAATGGGTAAACCATCGCCAGGGCGATTAGACAAGCTAGTCCAAACAACTGCAAATAGAATCATCACCAGTACAGCGGCCAAACCGTAGGCTAATTCTCGCGGAATGGGCAGTTGGTCTAGCCATGTTTGGATTTGGGTGCGGATAACGGCCGTTATCGGTAAATCATCTTCCCCGACCCGCCCACCTGAAAATTGCGCCTGTGTCGCTGCCAACAACTTTGCCTCTTGTGCGGCTGCAACTGCTTCATTCTCCTCAGGGAAAGAAAGCTTGTGCATCGCATCTATTAATGCCACAATCTCAGCTTCTTGCGCAGGCAAACTAGCGACACATTCTGCAACCGGTTCGCCATTTTCTAACCGTTCGACAAGTTCTTGTAAATAATCTTCACTTTGTTTCATGAATAACCACCTATCGAGCGACTTGCAGCGCCACGCGCAGCGCCGTGATACCACGATGCTGCAATGTTTTGATAGCACCAACCGTTCTTTCTAATGTAGACGCAACTTCCTTCAATGAGAGGCCAATGATGAAGCGCAAGACGATAACGTCACGCTGCTGTTCATCAAGCTGCTGCAATCCGCGCCATATCCATTCCAATTCGAGCTGTGCTTCCACAATGTGTGCCGGATTATCTTCAGCACGGCTCAAATTGTCTGTTTGTGAGATGGGCATGAGCTGATAGCGGTTTTCCTTTTGCAAATGTGTGATGATGTAGTTACGGGCAATCCGAAACAACCAAACCGTAAATGGCACATCCGTAACTTTGTACTGCGGCAGATGAGCCACCATCCGTAGAAATATTTCGCCGGTAATGTCCTGCGCTAAATTGGGATCGTATACTTTGGAAAGGGTGTAGCGAAAAACGGCCGTTTTATATCGTCGATACAATTGGGACATCGCGGCTGATTGACCCGCTTGAACTTGTTCCACTAACTCTGCATCCGTCATCTCATGCGTCATATCGTCGTTCTCCAACGTGATTCAGAAAAAGCGCTTTATATAAACAAACTGATTCACAATGAAAAGGTTTCAAATTGGATACTTTTTGCCAAAATTTATGGGATTTTCAGGATACAGCACGAAAATTCGATGGCTAATAACAACAGAGCCGATTAATCTATTGCACCAACACGTGATACCTCAGGCAGGTCGAACCAAAATCGACTGCCTTGCCCTACCTTGCTTTCAACATTGAGTTTGCCTCCCATTAACTCGACAAGTTGGGTGCAAATCGCCAACCCCAGACCTGTTCCATGACCTCGCTGTGAGCGAATATCAATTTGTTCAAATGGGTTAAGTATCCTGGACAAATCATCATCGCGAATGCCGATGCCAGTATCGATGACTGCAAAATGGATGGATGATTGTGTGGGGGGGGAAACGGCCGTTTTCACACAAACCCGCAAAGTCACACTTCCCTCTAGCGTAAATTTAATCGCATTTTCTAGCAGATTTGTCAATACTTGTCGAAGTCGCTGCTCATCTGCTGTCCAAGTCACTGGTAATTGATCATCAAACTCAGTTAAAATTTGCACGTCTTTTCCGATAATTTTTAACTGCATCATTGTTACAATTTCAGTTAAACACGATAACAACGAAAATGCTTCAGGATACAAAATCAACTTATTCGCCTCAATACGAGATAAATCCAACAGATTGTCAATCAAACCAAATAGATATTGTCCATTCCGTTCAATATACCCTAATAATTCAGCACGCTTTTTATTGGATAAATCAGGCTTGCTTTTCAAAGCATCGGCAAACCCCACAATGCTGGAGAGTGGTGACCTTAAATCGTGACTCATTTTGGATAAGAAATCACTTTTAGCCTGATTCGCATCCTCGGCTGTTTCCTTTGCAAGTAACAAATCCGCCTGTGTTTCTTGTAAATTAGCTAATGTTTGTTTTAAATATTGGGTTTGTTTTTCCAATTCCTGTGCCTGTATCTGAATTTGATGATTTCCCTTTATTAACTGTCCCATTAACTGACGTAAAATTGTCGTTGTCGCCAAAACTGCAATCAGCGCGAGCAAAAGATCATCTGTCCCTACTGGGAAAAAATGTTCAGTTTCTGGAATCCATGCTCGATGTTCAGCAATAAACAATCCAATAAAAACAAGCCCGGTCATGAAACCAATTGCAACTGTTGCCCATTCACCTAAAAAAAAGCTGGCCACTGCTAATAATGCAATTAAAACAAGCGCGGCTTCATCACGCAGCCCCCCATTAACAAGCAGCGAAATGACGATTGCTATATAACTTGATACGATAATGGCAACACAAACAAATTTCAGTTTCTTTCTTCTTAACAAAATAAAAAGAATGGTAAAAACCCCAGAAGTGAATGCCGCAATAACAGGACCAGAATTATCCTTTACAAAGGGAGTTGCGATAAGGGCAAAGCCGACTCCCAGAACTATTCCAAGAAGGAGCAAGTTGTGAATTATTTTCGCTTTACGCGTTTCTTCAAGTGTGGGAAATATGGGGGGAATAATTAATTGACGCAAATAAGAAAACATGGTTTTTCTTATGGGCTATTGTAAGGGATTTTTTTTGATCTTTGTGCATGGAAACTGTACAAATGCAATAACTATTTGTTATTCAAAATCCAATACAATTACACCCTACAGAGATAATCGTTTCTACCATGATGATTTTATCATAAAATAAGCTCGTTAATTAAATCCATCTATGAAAAGTTTAGTCTAATGGCAGTAAACCCACGTAACAATCATCAATTTAAACATCGTCTTACTTGCGTGTTAACCATTTTCTTGATTAGTGTTGGCATTTTTTCTTATATATATTTGAAAAATGTCAGTAAGCCGGGCACAGAGGCAATTGGATGCCGACAAGATTGTGCAACTGTTGGTGGGGGAAACGGCCGTTACCTCAACATTTTAACCCTCAATATGCTGCACGGATATCCTGACTATCTGTATCTCGAACAACGCGTTGATTTGATCGCATCAGAAATTCGCAAACTTAATCCTGATTTCGTTTTTCTTCAAGAAGTACCTTTCATTAAAAATCATGACAATTTTGTCACCTGTCTGGCCGAAAAGACAGGAATGAATTATGTTTATTTTCGGGCAAATGGTAATCTCAAATTGATAGGATTTGAAGAAGGGCAGCTAATTTTAAGCCGATTCCCATTACAAGATATACACTTTACAGAATTGATGCCACAGGCAGCCTTTTTCGAACATCGTGTTGTGCTGCATGCGAAGACTGAAACGCCGCAAGGGGGAATAGATTTATATGTAACACATTTGACAAATGGTGCTACAGAAATTAATAAAGCTCAAACAAACGCGCTCCTGGAATATGTGGAAAAGACAGCGACAAATACGGCCGTTATTGCCGGTGATTTCAACGCAGCCGAAACAACTTCCCAAATAAAAACCCTGAATGCACAATGGATAGATAGCTATCGCACGATCCATCCTCATGATTCAGGGTTTACTTGTTGTGTAAATCAACTGCTGAACGGGGACCCAAATTCGTTCGACAGCCGTCTTGATTATTTGTTCATATCGCCGCGAACGAATGAGGTGATTGTTCACGATGCCGCGTTGGTGTGGAAACGGCCGTATCCGACCCCAGACGGAAACTTATGGGCATCAGACCACATCGGGCTGCTGGTTACATTAGAATTGGTTACTTCAGAATAGATCAACCATCCAACACGCGGCCAAAGTCCACAACATTTTCTGCAACCGACTTATTACCACCAAAAACAGCACTACCTGCCACTAAAACTGTCGCGCCTGCTGCTGCAATTTCATATGCGTTGTCCGGCTTCACGCCGCCATCTACTTCCAACCATGCCCCAGGATTCATCATGTCAAGCAGTTCACGCAGCGCCTGAATACGACGTGTGCTGCCAGGAATGTAGCTTTGACCGCCAAAACCAGGATTGACGGACATGATCAAAGCCAGATCAATATCTGGCAAAATCTCTTCCAACACATTTAGTGGCGTCGCCGGATTCAGCGTCACCCCAGCTTTCACACCCAGTTCTTTAATCATCTGAATAGCACGATGCAAATGGTGGGTGGCTTCTACATGCACGGTGATGATGTCAGCCCCAGCCTTAGCAAATGCAGGTATATATTTTTCCGGTTCAACAATCATCAAATGGACATCCAAGATACAGCCAGTTTCTTCTTTTAACGACCGTAACGCCTCCACCACCAGTGGACCAAACGAGATGTTCGGTACAAAACGGCCGTCCATAATATCAATGTGCAGCCAATCAATACCTGCATCCACAGCCTCACGCACATGGGCTTCCAGACGGCGAAAATCAGCCGCTAAAATCGAGGGAGCCAATTTCACATCCATCATTTTGCCGCCATCCGAATGGCCCCATCTAGCCGGATCACTTCCCCATTCAGCATCTGATTCTCAATGATGTGTTGTGCTAATGCAGCGTATTCAGCCGGTTGGCCCAAACGTGGGGGGAATGGAACTTGTTGACCCAATGAAAGTCGTGCTTTTTCGGGCAATCCAGCCAGCATCGGTGTTTCAAATAT
>QQUD01000009.1 GCA_008501785.1 Chloroflexota bacterium | reverse complement strand
CTAAAAGGATTGATGTTTTTCCGCGCTTCCTTTTTTATCCCGGTTGTGTCTGCCTGGGTGGCAATTGCCCTGTTGTGGAAATGGATTTTCAATCCTCGGTTTGGTCTTTTGAATTTTGCATTGGGCCTGATTGGGATTCCGGGACCGGCATGGCGGTTTGATCCACAGTGGGCGATGTCGGCTGTAGTGATTACCAGCGTATGGAAAGACCTGGGGTTTTTGATGGTGATGTTTTTGGCGGGGCTGCAGGGCATTCCAGATGTTTATTACGAAGCGGCGTCGATAGATGGCGCGAACAAATGGCAAACGTTTTGGCGCATTACGCTGCCTTTGCTGTCACCAACGGCGTTCTTTGCCCTGATTATCTCACTCATTAACTCATTCCAGGTGTTTGATCAGGTGTGGATTATGACAGAAGGTGGGCCAGCCGGTTCCACGAGTGTGCTGGTTGAATTAATTGTAAAGAATGCATTTAGCTACAGCCGCATGGGATATGCATCAGCATTATCCTGGGTGCTGTTTGCGCTGGTTTTTGCGGTAACGGTGGTGCAAATGCGTTTGCAAAAGAGTTGGGTGGCTTATGAGTAATTTAGCGATGGATCGAGAGAGTGTGGGGGGTGTAGAAACGGCCGTTTCTCTCCCCATCACCCACCGTCTCAGAAAACTGGTTTTGTATGCCCTGCTGCTGGCAGCCGCGCTCATGATGTTGATTCCATTCCTGTGGATGATTTCAACCTCATTGAAGGCTGATGAATACGTGTTGTCTATTCCGCTGCAATTCATCCCACGGCCATTCACATTTGAAAGCTACCAGCGTTTAACAGAAATCTACCCGATGCCGCGCATGTTTTGGAACAGTCTTGTGGTGGCTGTTTTGACTACAGGCGGACAGTTGATTGTTAGCGCGATGGCTGCTTATGCTTTTTCTCGCATTGAATTTCGCGGCCGCAATGTCCTGTTTGTACTTTATCTGGCGACACTAATGATTCCTTCCCAAGTTACCATCATTCCCTTGTTTATCTTGATGCGGTATTTGGGCTGGATCAACACCTACCCCGGACTGATTATCCCCGGCATTTTTAGTGCGTTTGGCACATTCTTGCTGCGTCAATTTTTCCTGACACTGCCCAAAGAGCTTGAAGAAGCGGCGTTTATTGATGGCGCATCACGCTGGACTATTTTCTGGCGCATCATCATGCCACTTTCTCGGCCAGCATTAGCAACCCTTGGCGTTTTTGCCTTTATGGGATCATGGAATTCCTTTTTGTGGCCGCTGTTTATTGTGCGGAATGAGCAGTTGATGACTTTGCCAGTGGGGCTGGCAACCCTGCATGGCCGCTGGCTAACCCAGTGGAATCTGGTTATGGCCGGTGCCGTCATTACGATTATTCCGATGCTGATTGTGTACTTATTTGCCCAGCGTTACTTTGTGCAAGGTGTGGTAACGACTGGATTGAAAGGTTAATGATGATGGAATGCATAGAGGTGCATATGGTTAGATGCGTAATTTGTTAGGTATAACTATCCATTTTTATCAAAATTCTAACGAGGAGAACAGAATGAAAAACAAGTCTACTTTTATGGTTATTGGAATTATGTTGGTCGTTGCTTTATTGTTTGTTGGTTGTGCACCGGCAGAATCAACAACAGTCGAAGTAACACGGATTGTTACCGAAACAGAAGAGGTTGAGGTAACACGGATTGTTGAAGGGGAAGTGGTTACCGAAGTGCAGGAAGTAGAGGTAACCCGCGTGGTAGAGGTTGCTGCTGAGGAACCACCGGCGGCACCTGAGACAATCACTTATTTCACTTTTTCCGCCGCCCCCGATCATCTGGAAGATTTGGATCAGATGATTGCACTTTTTGAAGAACAAAATCCAGGCATAACGGTTGAAGTTGAGACAGCACCATTTGATGAATATTTCACCAAATTGCAGGCGCTCATTGCTGGTGGTGAAGCGCCAGACGTGTTTGAACTGAACTACGAAAACTTTGTCAGCTTTGCTGCGAAAGGCGTTTTGGCCGATTTAACCCCACTGGCTGAAGCAGATGGGGATTACTCGGCAGATGTGTTTTATCCGCGTTCTTTGGAGGCGTTTAACTATAACGGCCGTCAACTAGCCATGCCTGCCACCTTCTCCACCGTTGTCATGTTCTACAACAAAGATATGTTCGATGCGGCAGGTGTCGATTATCCGACCAACGACTGGACATGGGATGATGCCGTCGCAGCAGCATCACAGATGACTGACGCTGACGCTGGTGTTTGGGGCATGTACTCAGGCATTCAATTCTGGGAATTCTACAAAAAAGCTGCACAAAATGGCTGTGAATTCTTCAATGCAGATATGACTGAAGTGACAATTGACTCACCCGCTTGTGTGGAAACCTTGCAAACGATGATTGATTTCATTGAAAAAGATGGTGTGGTGCCCAGCGATATCGAAATGGCTGGTTTGTCTGATGGCGATATGTTTACCTCCCAACAACTTGCAATGGACGTTACCGGTATCTGGATGTTTGCTGCCTATGCAGATGCGCCATTTGAGTGGGATATCGCTGTTGAACCGGGTATGGAAACACACGCTACCCATTTCTTCTCTAACGGAGTTTCTGTTTTTGCTGCCTCTGAACATCGGGATGCAGCCTGGGCATGGGCCAAATTCTTCACCTCCAGCCCAGAAATGGCAAATATTCGTATCGATTCTGGTTGGGAACTGCCTACGCTGAACAATCCGGAATATGTTGATGGCTATCTGGCGCAAACACCGCCGAATAATCGTCAGGCCGTTTTCGATTCGCTGAACTATGCCATTGTTCCACCAGTGATTGAACGGCAAAATGAAATGCAAGATGCTGTCAATCAGCTTTTGGATCAGGTTAAATTAGGTGAAATGACGCCAGAAGAGGCGTTGACAGAAGCTAAAGTACAAATCGAAGAGTTGTTACCGTAGAACAATAACAAGGAGGGGCGATTAACAAATCGCCTCTCCTTATTGGCAAAATCATGAACCAGTATCAACACAGTATCCAGGTTCTTTTAGACAGCCAAACAGAAAGCGGTGCATTGATTGCTTCAAATGCTTTTCCCTCTTACCGATACAGTTGGTTTCGGGATGGCAGCTTTGTTGCCTATGCACTGTGCCGGGTGGGGCACTCTGGAAGTGCACGAAAATATTTTCTGTGGGCGGCAAAAACAATTCGGCAGTATGATTGGAAGGTGGAGCGAGCAATTGCCAGAATTCAGCAAGGTGAACGCCTTGGGTCTGATGATTATTTGCATACACGCTACACTTCTGATGGTAAAGAAGCTGCTGACTTGTGGTGGGATTTTCAACTTGATGGATTTGGCACCTGGCTGTGGGCGCTGGCCGAATATGTGAATTTGGCAGGGGATGACACCATTATCATGGAAGTTGATGATGAAGTGCGCTTGGTGCATCGTTACCTTAGTCATTTGTGGCAGCAGCCTAATTATGATTGTTGGGAAGAGTTGTCGCAATTTCTCCATTCGCACACGTTGGCAGCTATCCATGCGGGACTTTGTGGTGCAGCGCTGCTTCTGCCGGAATTTGAGGTGCAGGTGGCGGAAACAACAGCGGCGATTCGGGAGTTGATGTTGACGAGTGGGGTGGAAAACGGCCGTTTCACAAAATCATTCACCCTCACCCAACCACCAAACAGTATCTTACAAACCCCACAAAAAATTTACCACGACGCAGCAGAAACCGACCAACTGCGAAACAGTGCCGAAGCTAGTTTGATTGGCATTGCTACGCCTTATCACCTCTTTCAAATTGACGAACCGCACATGAAAGCGACCATTGCTCAACTCGAAACAGACCTGCTTCGGCCAGGTGGTGGCGTTTACCGTTATCTGGGTGATACTTATTATGGTGGTGGCGAATGGGTGGTTTTAGGTGCTTGGCTGGGTTGGCATTATGCTAAAAACGGCCAAATTGAACAGGCCAAAGCGCTAAAAAACTGGATTGAAGCCCAGGCAGATGAAAACGGCGACTTGCCAGAACAAGTTTCTGATCATTTATTGGCGCCCGATCGTTTTGCTGAATGGCATGAACGCTGGGGACCGATTGCCAAACCGCTTTCCTGGTCTCACGCCATGTACTTGATTTTGTGCGAGGAAATAAAAGCATATGAGCAAAACCGCTGAACTAATCCATCGTCCTCTGGGCGATCGACATCCATATGAAAATGCAGCCGACGAGCGTGTGCCCAGACACCCTAATCCGAACGAACCGGTAGAGATCCGTGTGCTCACACGCCCAATTGGTGCGATCCGTAAAGTGCAGGTGTCGTACTGGGACGCAGCGCATCCAGCGCTTGTCAAAAATGAAGAATTTGCCTTTTTGGAAAGCATAACAACGGAAGGTGCGGTTACTGAAGATGGACATCTTAGTGAAGCGGCTGCGCGGGCTGGATTGGTTGTTGGGGTGGATCGGTGGCAAGTTAGTTTGCCAGGGTTTTCTGCGGGGGTAAAGGTTTGTTATCAGATAACGGCCGTTACCCAGAACGAGCCATGCACCAGCCAAATCTACACTTACACCGTGCGCAAAGTTATCCCACTCAGTGAGGTTGTTGGGATTTATCAAGGGGTAAATTCATTCGTGTTTGCGCTGCAGAATGCAGAGGAAGGGGGCCGTGGTTATCTTCATTTACAAATCGCTGATGAAGGTCATTTACAGGTTGAAGCTGGTCATGGAAATTACCCTGAACTCGAAAAAACTGAATTTGTTCGATTCGATGACGCACAATTCATATTCAAGCTTGGAACTGTGCGAATGCAGGTGGATGTTAACCGCTTTAATCTTCAACTATTCTACCAAGACAGATTGATCTTTTCAGGCATGGATGCTCCCAAACTAGTTGTCGGCGATGATGAAGCTGTACAAGCCGTTCTCTTTTCCTTTGACAGTCCTGAAGATGAGGGATTCTACGGCTTTGGCGAACGATTCAACGCGCTCAATCAGCGTGGCCAGCGGATTGATGTGCGCGTTTATGAGCAGTACAAGAATCATGGCCTGCGAACTTATATGCCAATGCCGTTGTTTGTTTCATCAAGGGGCTATGGGGTGCTGGTAAGCAGCTTGCGTCATTCCGTTTTTGATTTGGCCCATGATGATCCAGACTGCTGGACCCTGAAAACTGAATTGGGGAAGGAAACACAGATTGCCCTAGATATTTTGCTTGGTGATAGCGCAGATTTGCTCGAAATCGTCGCTCGTTTAGGGGCGCTAACTGGCCTGCCAGTTTTACCGCCCAATTGGGCCTTTGGCTTGTGGATAAGCGGCAATGAATGGAACAGTCAGGCGCGTGTTGAAGAAATCATGCGGCAAAATGAGCAGCATGAGATTCCAACTTCAGTCATTGTGCTTGAAGCATGGAGTGATGAGAACACTTTCTACATCTGGAATGATGCTCAGTATGAGCCGAAACCAGGGGATGATTCATTCCAGTACGAAGATTTTGATTTTCCACCTGACGGATTGTGGCCTGATCCGAAAGGAATGATTGAGAACTTGCATAAGCAAGGATTGCGGGTCTTGCTTTGGCAGATTCCGGTGCTCAAAGTGAATGAGGATAATCATGCGCAGCTTGCAAATGATAGGGAACACATGTTGGAAGAAGGGTATTGTGTTCAGCGTCAAGATGGAGGGGGGTATGAAATACGGCCGTTTTGGTTCCACAACGGCCTGTTAATGGACTTCACCCATTCCGATGGTGTCGAATGGTGGATGCAAAAGCGCAAATATCTGTTGGACGAACTTGGCATTGATGGGTTCAAAACTGATGGTGGCGAGCATATTTGGGGTCGTGATTTGGTGTTTGCGGATGGTCGAGGGAGTGATGAAGTTTGGAATGAATATCCAAACCTTTATGCGGGTGCTTACTACAATTTTGCTCGCAGACATAAACCCGACGCGATTACATTTAGCAGAGCTGGATTTACAGGAGCGCAAGCATTTCCGTGCCATTGGGCGGGCGACGAAAATTCAACCTGGGAAGCCTTCCGACACTCGATTATTGCAGGGCTGAGTGCGGGTATCTCTGGCGTTTCCTTTTGGGGATGGGACTTTGCTGGTTTTAGTGGTCCAATTCCAACAGCCGAACTCTATTTGCGTGCAACCGCGATGGCTGCCTTCTGCCCCATCATGCAATACCACTCTGAATACAATCATCATCGCCAACCATCTAATGACCGGACTCCCTGGAATATCCAAGCCCGCACCGGCGACACTGATGTTGTGCCTATATTTCGCTTTTTTGCCAACCTGCGCATGAATTTACTCCCCTACATCATGGATGAGGCGTGGCATTCTAGCCAAACGGGTATTCCCATGATGCGTACTCTATCGCTAGAATTCTCATCAGATGATGTTTGTCGTCAATTCCCTTACCAATATATGTTTGGTTCCGCTCTGCTTGTTGCGCCAGTTGTTGAAGGAGGTGTAAGTCAATGCCCCGTTTATCTGCCTGATGGTGAATGGTATGATTTCTGGACTGATGAACTTTACATTGGCGGGCAGGTTATCAACTATCCGGTTTCCAAAGGGCAAATCCCTGTATTTGTGCGCGATGG
>QQUD01000223.1 GCA_008501785.1 Chloroflexota bacterium | reverse complement strand
GCAGTAGCAATATCCAGCACTTGCCAATCCGGCTGTGGTTCCACTAGTTCAACCAATCTTGCCAAGCTTGCGCCCTTGGCGTGAACTTTGCTGGTTGCATAAGCAGCGGCATTTGCCCCAAATTGTGCTTTCACTTGTTTTTTGCTCATAATCGGTCCTGATTTTTACTCCAAAATGATGGCGTTTTAAAAAATAATAAGGTAATCAAACAGACGCCTAAAACGCTTTAATGAACCTGAAGCAGACCGGGCGAGGCGGCGGCGGGACTAGACACGGTGTCATGACATTCGCCATTCGCCGCCGCCTCGTCCCTACCAAACCCTACTACCGAAATAATTTTAAAATCTTCACAAATATGTTTTCAAACTCAGATGTCGAATTCATTCGATGTCGTTATACTCTAACATCGTCATTTCGACGAGTCTTCGAGGAGACATCATGAACGTGGCACACCACCACCCATGAAAACCGTAGTGCGATTTGGTAAATCGCCTATCGAATTAGCAATTCGATTTACATTGGAGTTAAACATGCCGCTGCACGGCACCACGAAGGATGAAAATGGAACGCAGATTTTCAAGATGAACGCAGATTTTATTCTTTTCCCGCGTTTTCCGCGTTTTCCGCGTCCTATTTTCAGGACAGAAATCCCGGTCTTTAACACTGAAGAAGGGGATTCCTCAGAGCACTTCGGAATGACCGTAGCCCTGGCAATAGCCTTGGCAATAGCCTTGGCAGTATCATCTCTATTATGTGTTGGGCTTCCCGACATAGGTCACTCGGAATGACGATTGCTGGGAAGAAATTTTAGGGAGTGTTGATCCAAACGGCCGTTTCGCACCGACCAAAATCATGCACAATGCGGCGTTCGTAATCGTGTGCAGGGGCTACCAGCCGGATGCCATCCTCTTCAACCAGCAGCAGCCAATCGCCATCCATCGTCCAAGCATAACCACCTTGCCATGCAGATGGCACAGAATAAGATCGGTATTGATTTTGCTGCACGTCGTATAAACGCATGGCAACACCCGTCAGGTCAAGAACAGCGATTGAAAAGTATTGATTATCTTGGCTGCTGCTGAGGAATACGGCCGTTTCAAATTGGTGCAAATTTTCAAAAATAGACATCTGACCAGTTTCAGAGGCATATTCGACCAGATAAGCTAATGAAAATTGGGTTGTACCACTTTCGAAAAGCATAAGCAGCCAATGATCATCTGGACCTGGCAACACACCCCCTATCAAATAGTCCGCAAATGAAAACTGCTCTTGCGTCGCGTCTAAAACAATAAATTCATTCACCGCATCTGAAATATCATCTACTGTTATTTCAGAAACATTGTTTTCTGATTGAGCAGCATCAACAATAACCAATGTAGATTGGGTTGGATAAGCGCCTGGAGCTGAGTCGGCTACACGAATATATACAAATGTTTCGTCATCAATCCACCCAGGGCTAAATCCAAGGCCATATGTGGTTCGCTCCCCACTTTCAACGTCTTCTAAACTAATTTGACGTGTCCAACCATCACTTTCCAGACTAATGATGAGACGAAAACGGCCGTTTGGCGACGCCATCGACCATTCTGTAATCTCCTCCAACTCGCAGCTATTCTCTGTGCAATTGTTTTCATCCAACAGCAACCATTGTGACATACCTTCAGATTGTGAATAGAAATTGATGACATGTTTATTGTCTGCATCCTCATCTGGAAACAAGAATGCGTTGTTCACAAAAATATCCTGTGTTTCCTCAAGCAAGATGCGTTCTCGATCTGGCTGCCACCAGCGAATTTGCCGCCCCGTATCTGTCACAACTGTCAGCAAAGCACCATCCCCATTGTCCAATCCTATTAGACTGGTAACAAGCCATTCAACATAAGCAGGCGTCCATTTATTCGTTTGCAAATTGTAGTGAATCAACGGCTGACCAGCTTCCCGACAAGAAAGTAATATATTTTGATTGGGAAAGGGAATGGGGGGCGGAACGGCCGTTTCCATTGGATGAAAACCCACTGGTTCCGGCAAAGAAAAATCCATTTTTGCCAATTGTTGCACAAGAAAACTCTGATTACGTATTTCTTGTTGAAAGTTTGGGTGCAAATTAACAATCAAAGCGGCCAACAGCTGCGCCCCAAAACCTTGATAAAGCGCTTGATAACCAGCTTCATCAACTGGTAATCCGACTAATGTGGGTGTCGGCAGCGTAAAAGAGTGACGACGGCCAGTTTTAGTGCCATATCTCGAAGGCAGCTGGAAACGGCGATTGAGGCCAAGCAAGCTGCTTTCTTCTGTTTCCAAATAAAGATCAAGAGACAAATCATTTGGACACGGAAAAATGTTTTTTTCACAAGCCATGACAACCAAATTGTTCAGGTCTGCGGTTAGTTTTTCAGCAATTTCAGCATCACGGGCCGGGTAATGCGTGATAATGATGGACGATTCGGCTTGCAGTTCATTGCCCCAAAAGGTTTCATCTGGGGCCGCCAACAACCAGGAATTGTCTTTTTTTTGGTAAACGGCCGTATTCACCAACACAACCGGCTCAATCGTATCATCCGATGAACGCATCAAGTAAGGTTGTTCAACCAAGACTTCAACACGCTGAAAGTCTGGCAAGAAATTTGTGGACACATTTTCAGTTGTGATTGTTTGTGAAATAAGTTTTGTCGAATCAAACCACAGACCTAAGGGTGCTCGATTCAAATATAAATCACGAGCAATCAATTCAAATTGATTTTTACTCCACTGGCTGCTGGGAGCATGGAAAAGGGATTCGAACAAATCCATGTCGTGGGAAACGGCCGTTTCCATCACCAATTGATGTACACCAACAACGTCAACTGACAGTTGCTCAGTCACAGCAGCAGCCTTTTGATTCAATTGCCAATACACAATGGTGCTGGTAAGGCATGTGATCAGCATAGCGGCCACTATGCCCCACGCCCATCTTCCCCACTTCTTTCGAGAAAACTTCCGAGGCTGTTTCGGCTCCCTCCCTTGTGATTTCCACTCTGGGAAATCGTCCTCCATTCGCCAATCAAAATTTTCACTCATAACACAATTAACAATTCAACAATTCAACAATTAAATATTTTCCTGTCGGCACATCAATTCAAAAATTTCCCCGGAAACTATCATAAAGCACATTGGCCTGGCAATCAGTTTCCGGAGACATGGAAAGGATTACGGATTCACCCAAGATACCATCTGACAATCTCCAAACTCATGTTCAATCACCTGGCGATAATTGTAATCTGGCGCAATCAACTGCAAAAGCCCATCATCTAAAATGGTTAGCAGCCAATTACCATCAGCAGACCAGTCAAACACAAAATTGATATTGTCATCTGAGGCATCAAACAAAGTGTTAACCGTTTCATTTTGGTCAATATCGTGAATCGTGATGAAATCACTGATGAAATCGAGATCATTGTTTTCCCGGATGGCACTGGTGGTGACCAGAAAACGGCCGTCTGGCGAAAAACCTAACAAATGCTCCGACAGTTGCCCAAAATTAAAACGATATTCAACCGTGTCTTTTTCCATATCAACTAAAAAGATATACCCTTGCCCGTCAATGTCACTAGCAACAATAAATAATTGAGTAGGAATTGTCGGATTTGGTCGAACATACTGAATTAACAAATGGCCCAAACGCACACTTTCAGGCAACAACTCTAATAAATCATCCGTTTCCAGCATAATTTCCGGCTCTTCACCTCCCATTACCAACATCACAGGCTGCCTAAAACCACCAAAAGATTGCACAAATCCATACTCAGATTCATCCAGCCAAAAAGCTGAATACCCTTCTGCAAATGGCGTTAAAGGTTCATTTGCGTCTAATTCATCCAAATTATCGATCAAATATAGTGGGAATATCGATTTACTCTGGTTGCCATCGACCATCCAAACACGACCATCAGCCAAAATGGGGGCAGTTGATATAAAATCAGCCTCCATAAAAATGACGCGTTCACCCGATGGCGACCAAGTAGGTATGCCAGGCACTTCTATCTCTGCACAGCCAGACGCATCACAATCATCTAAATCAAAAAGAACATATCTCATAGGAGCTGATAAATCCAGGTTTTCAGCGAACACGAATGCCGCTAAATATTGGCCCGTCGGATCAAATTGGCCAAGCGTAATGACGTAACGGCCGTCTCCCGAAATCAACTGCGGAGCGCCACCCTCCCATAGCTCAATGACCGATTCCAGATGATCGCTACTAAAATCCAATTGTAAAAGCAAAATCACATCTTCATCCACTGTGGGGTACATCAGAGTAAATGCTTGATTTTGGCGCTCTGTTACCCAGGTGCTGCTCTCAGATATATACCGAGCTAGTAAAAAATCAGGATCATCACCAAGACTCTGGTCACAAACGAGTTGAATATCTTGTTTTGGCAGCGGTATCGGCACAGATGCGGCTGCGTCAATATCCTTTTGCAATAGGGCAAACAAGCGCCAATCTTGATCAAGGGAATTAATTAAAATAGAAGGACTAAGACGAGATTGAGGATCGTTATTTAAACGGGGGAGGTTAAGCATCCAACGCAAAAAACTGATGTTTTCATTGGGGGCCATCAACCGCTGCATGGCAGCAGGTGATTGATGTGGAAATTGTTGCAAAAGAAAGTCAACGGCCGTTTGCAAGAACAAGTCGTCAGGCGGAGCTAATTCCTCTAAAGTAGCCTGCTCCCAATATGCCAAAAGGCCATCCAAACTAACAAGCTGCTCACCTTCCCACATGGCAATATGATCATCAACAGTAATGGACCAGGGTTGCAATTTAAGCTGACCCAATTGATAATCGAGCAATGCTTGAAAAATAGGTCGATGCTCGCAGCATTCCCAGTCAACTGCATCAGCAATAACGGCCGTTACCACCAACCCCGCATACCCACGTTGCAGCACATCATATCCGGCATCATCCAACGGCACACCAACCAGAGAAGGAGCCGGTAACTCCAACCGCAAACCTGATTGATAAAGCAATTTATCATTATTTAACAGAGATAATGATGCGGGGTCTTTTTCCAGCCGGACAACGATCTGGTCACTTTCATCACAATTCAAATCTGCCAATTCATCACAAGCCTGTTCGATAATGTCAGCCAAATCAACAAACAAACGATTGGCAATTTCTTGATCACGTTTAGGGAAAATTAGCATCAACCTATCAGAGTCAAGCGTCTCCCATTCACCCCAAAATTCATCTTCTAGCGGCGCATACAACCAACGCTGACTGCCACGTCGATAAACGGCCGTATATTGCAGCGAAATAGTTTCCGTCACCTCATTCAAATTGAGTATTTCATACGCTTGCGAATAGGTTAACTCGGCCGATTCAAGTGCTGGATCGATAATTGTGTCAATAAGTTCATGACCTGTTGGCTGCCATTGCATGTTGAGTAATGGCCGACCCCATAAAACCCCTTCACCGACTAGCTGCTGCTGAATTTCTGCCCACGCCATATTCCGTCCCGACAACATTGCCCGCATTAAATCAGCATCCCTCATTTCTGCGGCAGTTTGCACGAGATTGTGTGTCGAAATAATGTCTGCTTCTAAATTTTCGACTGCGACATCTGCTTGTTTTTGCACTTGACGGTACAACAACACACCCGCGATACTCACTAAAACGACCAAAAATCCACCAAACAACCAAGAACGTCTGCGTGAAACGGCCGTTTCCGGTGGTGGCACCAAATCATCATCCCAAACAGCTTCTTCTTCTTCCGTTTGCCAGTCAAACATAGATATATCGTAACAAGCCCTGCCGCAGATGCAAGGCGATTTTTCAACGATTCCCCCACGCTATTAACCGGCTATCACGAGGTATTAATCCATGTCGCAAAATTACAAACTGCATTGTCATGCACAACCACTTCTTGATAATCGTAAGCTGGTGCAATGAGCTGCACAAATCCATTATCAATCCGCAGCAGCCACTCGCCATCGGCTGACCAATCATATCCAGGCAGCAGCAAAAGAAAGCCAGAATGAAACGCAACCGCATTGCCCGTAGACACTTCTAGTAAATGCAATTGCCGTTCTGTTTTCGATTCAGCAAAACTTTGAATAGTGAGCCAACGACCATCCGGCGAAAAAACAAATGGATTATAAAGACCTAAATTGTATGGCAGCGTTAATGGCAGCTTCAATTCACCAGTTTTTGTATCAAGCTGAAAGATGAAACTCCCCTCCTGACCCGATTCGAGATTACGGCGATAGGTCGCCGCCAAAAAGAGTTGATTGGGATGCGATGGATGGGTGGCCGTGCCCCGAATAATTAGCTGATCAAGGGATATATCTCGTGGCAAATATGCTGCCAGATCAGGTAATGCAAGTGCAATCTCGGCTTCATCTGGCGTCGATACCGAACTGATGACCACTTCCGCTGGCGGTCTGGCTAACGAACCAACCAAATGGATGTAACCAAACCGGCTATTGTCAATCCAAAATGGGGCGGCTCCAGTAGAAACGGCCGTTTTCACCTGTCCATGTTCATCCCCCAACCACAACCGTCCCGCCGGGTCTGCCACAATCGTTTGCTGACCATCAGGCGACCAAACCGGCAATCCCCCTAAATC
>QQUD01000998.1 GCA_008501785.1 Chloroflexota bacterium | reverse complement strand
AAGGTGGCTACCAGATCCCAGCTATTGAAGATGGAAAATATAATGTCGGTTTCGTCTATGTTGGACCACACGATGATGGTGGTTGGACACAAGCACACGACGTAGGCCGTATCTATGTTGAAGAAAACGTAGAAAACGTGCATACCGCTTATGTAGAAAATGTTGCCGAAGGTGCAGACGCTGAACAGGTGATACGCTCCCTGGCACGTAAAGGCTTTGACATTATCTTTACCACCTCTTTTGGTTACATGGATGCTTCCGAAATTGTTGCTGAGGAATTCCCAGATGTGGACATCGTGCATCTCACCGGTTTCAAAGCCAATGGCGAAAACTTTGGTAACTTAATGGGCGCAATGGAAGATATGAAATATCTGGCCGGTATGATGGCTGGCTCCCGCGCCGAGTTGGATGGCAATCCAAAATTGGGTTACATCGCCACCTTCCCCATCCCCGAAGAACTGCGTTTAGGGAACGCCTTTGCGCTTGGTGCACAAGAAACCTGCCCCGAATGTACCGTTGATGTACGCTGGATCTTCACCTGGCACGATCCCATTTTAGAACAAGAAGCTTCTTCATCACTCTTTGATGGTGGTGCCCAGGTCGTAATGACCGGTGCAGACACACCTGCTCCTGCTGAAGCAGCTCCCGAAGGCAAATGGGGTATCACCTATGACTACTCCGGTAACTGCGTGATTGATGCCTGCCTCACCTCCATGTACTGGAACTGGGGCGTTGTCTATGCTCGCATCACCGAAGAATCACGTGACGGCACCTGGGAACCGGGTTGGGAATACTTCGATGCTGACGCGGGTGCAATGGGCCTCTACGGCTTCATGGAAGGCGAAACGATGCAACCCGGCGTTGCAGAACTCCCTGCAGAAGACCTGCAGCTGATCAACGATACACTCGATGCAATGATGGCCGGTGAATTCACCCGCTTCGACGTTTTCAAAGGCCCCATCACCGACAATCAAGGCAATGTCATTCTTGAAGATGGCGTCTCCTTAGAACAAGCCGATCTGGATGGCTTCGCCCAATTTGGTAGTGATTGTAAAACCTGTATGTACTGGTGGAACGAAAACATCACCGCTGAATTACCAGAACTTGAGTAAATTAAGATGAATTATTTCCCCGGAAACTTAGAGTTTCCGGGGAAATGCTACCCCCCTCTATAGCTCATCGGAGAAGCCTTATGTCTGAGACACCTTTAGCTGTTGAAATGCGTGATATTGTCGTCCGGTTTCCTGGCGTACTGGCAAATGACCAGGTGGACTTTACGCTGAAAAAAGGAGAGATCCATGCGCTGCTAGGCGAAAATGGAGCCGGGAAAAGCACATTAATGAATGTGCTGGCTGGTCTCTATAAACAATCGGCCGGTACGATGCGAATTAACGGTGAACTAGCCTCCTTTAATTCACCCAAAGATGCCATCGCTAAAGGCATCGGCATGGTGCATCAACATTTTATGTTGGTGCCCACACAAACCGTTACCGAAAATATTTTGCTGGGCCTCGACGAACCCAAATTTTTCATGCGCTTGGCTGAATACGACAAAAGGATTTTGGCGTTAGAAGAGCAGTATGGATTGAAAGTTGATCCCACTGCCAAAGTCTGGCAGCTTTCTGTTGGTGAACAACAGCGTGTGGAAATTTTGAAGACGCTGTACCGGGGTGCCAATATTTTGATTATGGATGAGCCAACGGCTGTGCTCGCCCCGCAAGAAATCGACGAACTGATGAAAACGATGCGGGCCATGGTCGATGAAGGCAAGTCGATTATTTTTATTAGCCATAAATTGCATGAGGTAACGGCCGTTGCCGACCGCGTCACCGTGCTGCGTAAAGGCCTCGTCACCGCCGAAGGACACAGCATGGAAGGGCTGAACAAGCGCGATTTAGCCCGTCTCATGGTTGGGCGCGGCGTCATTTTTGCCGTCGAAAAGAAGCCCCAAAAGGCTGGCGACGTCGTCCTCTCCGTTAAAAACGTATCCGCAGAAAACGACAAAGGTGTGCCAGCGTTACGCGACCTGTCGCTAGAAATGCGAGCCGGTGAAATTTTAGGCATTGCCGCGATTGCGGGTAACGGACAGAGTGAGTTGGCTGAGGTGATTACGGGATTACGGCCGTGTTCCGGCAGCATCAAAATCAACGGCAAAGAAGTCGCCAACATGCCCCCCATCGAAGCCATCAAACAAGGCATGTCGCACGTCCCCGAAGACCGCACCGGCGTCGGCAGCGCCCCCAACATGACCATCACCGAAAACACCATCATGAAAAACTATCGGGAAGACCCGATTGGCAATGGCTGGAGCATTAACTTCACCAGCGCACGACAGCGAGCACGCAAGCTGAAGGATAAGTACGCTATTTTAGCGCCCAACGTGCGCACCATGGCCCGTAAATTATCTGGTGGTAATTTGCAAAAGGTGATTTTAGCCCGTGAAATTTCAGCACAGCCTGAGCTGATGGTGGCCGTGCAACCGACACGCGGGTTGGATGTGGGTGCGATTGAATCGATTCAGACATTGTTATTGGAGCAGAGGGAGGCGGGAACGGCCGTTTTGCTCATCTCCGAAGAAATGGAAGAACTGCTGGCCCTCAGCGACCGCATCGCCGTCATTTCCGAAGGCAAAATCATGGGCATTGTCGATGCTGAAGATGCCGACATCAACGAAATCGGCCTGATGATGACCGGCACCAAGCTGGCAAAGGAGGAAGGATGAACCTACCATTCACCGTAACATTTGAGAAACGAGTCGAAGATGTTCCCAAATGGATGCCAGCCGCCACTTCGATTGGGTCCGTACTCGTCGCCTTTATTGTGTGCGGCATCATATTACAAATCATTGGTGGCAATCCCTTACGCATTGCCAGATTCTTTTACCAAGCCACCTTTGGCAGTTGGGCCACATTCTCAGACACCATGGTGAAAGCCACACCGCTGATTTTAGTGGGTCTGGCCTGTGCCATCGCCTTCAAAATGAAGCTGTGGAACATCGGTGCAGAAGGGCAATTTTACATCGGCGCATTTGCTGCCAGTCTGGTCGTGCTCGTACCATTTGTCTCGCCAGAAACGCCAAAGATTATTGTCATTGGACTCATGGCCATCATGGGCATGTTAGGCGGCGCAATATGGGGCTTTTTCCCTGGTTATCTCAAAGCACGCTTTCAGGTCAACGAAATTATCACAACGCTGATGCTCAACTACGTCGCCGTGTTCTGGAACAATTTCTGGATTTTCGACAAATGGAGCGACGGCGGGTTCCAAATGACCCCCACCTTCGAAAAGTCAGCATGGCTGCCTCGCGTTACCGATTATGCTGGCGAATACGGCGACTTTATTGCAACTGGCAGTGGATTCGCCAATTTTATGTCTGGCATTGGACTGGGGCGAATTTCTGGCATGACGCTCCATGCCGGGGTTGCGTTTGGTCTGATTGCGGCCGTTGTCATGTGGTGGGTATTTGATCGCAGCCGGTGGGGCTACGAAATCAAGCTAATTGGCGACAATCCAAAAGCAGCTCGTTATGCAGGTTTAAACATCACGCGCAATGTCGTTTTTGTCATGATGTTCTCTGGTGCATTGGCCGGTCTGGCTGGCATGTCGGAAATTACTGGTGTTGTGCATCGTTTGCAAGAAGCCATTTCACCTGGATACGGCTTTACAGGCATCATTGTCGCCTGGTTAGCCAAACTGAATCCGTTCGCCGTCATTATCGTCTCCATCCTGTTTGGAGCGTTGATTGTGGCTGGACGTGAAATTCAACCATCTGGTTTGGCAGCGCTTTTGCAAGGCATCATCCTTTTTATGGTGATTAGCAGTGATGTGTTATCACGATACAAAATTAAATTTGCACGGTCACAAGCGGCAGTGGAGGCAGCATGAATCTAGAAATTATCTTACATGCAGGATTAGCAACGGGAACGATTTTGCTCTTCGCTGGCATTGGCGAAATTTTTGCAGAACGCGCTGGCATCCTCAACCTAGGCGTTGAGGGAATGATGCTTTTGGGCGCAATGGCTGGCTTTAGCACATCACTGGCAACGAATAATGTGTGGTTGGGGTTGGTTAGTGCCGTTCTCGCAGGCGGCATCCTTAGTCTGGCACACGGCCTTGTCACCATCCATTTCCAAGCCGATCAGGTGGTCAGTGGATTGTCCCTCACATTTTTAGGTACAGGATTGGCATTGGTGTTTGGTGAAGGTCTCACCGGGCAAACGGTGCCGCTGATTCCTTCATTCGACATTCCCGGATTGGCCGCTATTCCTTTTATTGGTCCCGTCTTTTTCCAAGATCACAGCCTGCTGGTTTATATCGGCTATATCTTTGCCCCGTTGGCCTGGTATTACATCAATCACACGCGCCCAGGCATGCACTTACGAGCTGTTGGCGAAAAGCCATCTGCCGCAGACACAATGGGACTCAATGTTTACAGGCTGCGCTACCTTTATGTTTTTGTTGGCGGCTGTTTGGCGGGATTGGCCGGTGCGACGATCAGTTTAGCCATATCTCCTGGCTGGTACAGCGAAAACACAACATCTGGCCAGGGCTGGATTGCGGTTGGTCTGGTAATTTTTGCGCAGTGGGATCCGCTGAAGGCTGCTTTAGGTGGCTATCTATTTGGCGCACTACGTCGCGGCATTTTAGACTTGCAAGGTCCAGCCTTGCTCTTTGGGTTAGCAAATCCGCTGTACATCAACTCAAATTTCAGCTTTTTCCTGAAAATGACGCCTTATATCCTCACAATTTTGGCACTGGTTCTTGGATCGCGAGCTGCAATGCGAAAACGTCTCGGTGCTCCGGCTGCTCTGGGTGTACCATATATTCGTGGTGAACGCGGCTTGTGAGTTAAACTCAATCTTGTTTAACTCACACCTAATTTACTGATACAATTAAATCAAACTTAAAGTAGCAGGGTTGGCATGAGAATGTCAGCCCTGTTTTTGTGAGGTATGTATGACAACGGTTTGGTTTATTCGACATGGCGAAAGCATTTCCAACGCTAATTTACCGACAAAACACCCAGAGCTTTCCGAATTGACCGAAAAGGGTCATGAGCAAGCGAAACAAATTGTGAAGGCATTCAATCAGAAGCCGGATTTGATTGTGGTTTCTCCGTATGTGCGGGCAAGGCAAACGGCCGTTCCCACCATCACCCATTTCGCCCCCATCACAGTCGAAGAATGGCCCGTCTTTGAATTCACCTACCTACATCCAGAACGCTACAACGGCACACGTGGCTCTGATCGCGGCCCCATTGCCCGCGCCTACTGGCAGCGCAACGACCCATTTGAAAAAGAAATGGGAGGCGGAGAATCCTTTGCCGAATTGATGGAACGTAATCTCGAATTGATCAAACGCTTGCATAAACATTCTGCCAACTTTATTGCTGTTTTCAGTCATGGTCTATTTTTACGCGCTCTGACTTGGATGCTCCTCTCAGACCAGCGCAAACCAAATGAAGATGCTATGCGCCGTTACTCAAACTTCGTGCAAAGTATGCGAATGCCAAACGGCTCAATCCTAAAAGCAACTTTTGACGGCAGCCAACCTGTCCCAATTGCTGGTTTCGACACAAATCATCTCGACTGAAGCAAATGAGAGCATATCGGAAATAACTTTAAGCTGTTTCGTAACTCACTTCACTTACGATGTTTGCATAGAGTTTTATTAGAAGCGAAGTTAAAGAATGAAAATTTCCTAAATATATGACTAGGGTATTGACATTAGTCATCAGAATATGCAGAATTAGACGCATTGTCCTATATCAATAGAAAATATTTCAATTCACAATAAGTTCTATAGTTTATAGGTTATTTAACAGAATTCATTTGAAAAATTTTTTGAGAGAGGCTTGTTCATGATAACAGTAGTTGCTGCAATCTTATTCTACGCTCTGTTTGTTGTAATGGTTCGAAATAAACGCCGCCAGCAGATGCAAGCCCAGGAAGTAGTTATCCAGCGCCGTCGTCAGGCCCGCCGAGATTACTAATTCTAGTGTTCCTCCAATCAAATTTTGAGGAATAGCATCTCAATGCAGAACACTTAAACTGAATCTGATTATTTAACACGACACCATAAAAAACAGGCGATCAGCAATGCTGATCACCTTCATTTGTTTTTAATCGCCCATTTGTTGGGCGTTTTTTATTTCTCTTTGCGATTCCCAAATAACCAATAGAAGAACAAAATGGCTGCAGCAACTAAAGCAAGTCCAGCCCACTTTTTTTCACGCGAAAGGGGCGGTCTGGCAGCTTCGGTTTCGGCAATCCAGGCAAAGGTTTCGAGCATACCGGTTTGTAACGGCCGTGTTTGCCACCCCAATTCTTCTCGCACTTTATCAGAGCGGGCAATGTAGGTTGATCCCAGGCTGGCAACGGCTTCCTGGCTGAACGCGGGAGAGAGTGGAACGAGATTGTTGATAAAGCCCATGAGGGGAGAAAACGGCCGTAACATCGCACTTGGTATGCGCAAGTTTGGCGGCATCTTACCCGTCAAATGGCCCCAAAAATCAACCATTTCACCTAAAGGAATTGCGGGACCAGTCAACAAATAACTTTCCCCGATCTTGCCCTTGTTAGCCACTAGTAAAATGCCATCCGCCACATCA
>QQUD01000821.1 GCA_008501785.1 Chloroflexota bacterium | reverse complement strand
ACAAATTGCAGAAGCCGCCGCACTAAACGGCCGTCATACGCCTTCCCCAGCATCTCGTCTTCATCATTCAACAAGGTCCGAATGCGATCTTCTCGACGCCGACGTGCTTCTTGCTCTTCTAAGCTTAGCCCTGGTTCAAATCTGTGGAAAAAACGGCCGTTTCTGTTTCTGTTTCCATTTCCATTTTGATTCGTCATGTTAGTTCACCTCGTGGTCGGTAAACCCATCTACCGCCATCCGCTCTTGCAGCGCCACAAACTCTTCCTGATCTTTTAACTGCAAGTCGTAAATTTCTTTGTACAGGCCATTGTTTGCCAGCAGGGTATCGTGTTTGCCGCGTTCGACAATACGGCCGTTATCCAACACCAAAATATAATCCGCATTCTTTAGCGTAAGCAGGCGCTGTGCGATGATAAAGGTTGTGCGTCCTTCCATCAGCACTTCGAGCGCTTGTTGAATCAAATGCTCAGTTTCAGTGTCTACACTGCTGGTCGAATCATCCAGAATTAAGATGCGCGGGTCTGTAATCAAGGCGCGGGCGATGGCAATACGCTGCTTTTGTCCGCCACTTAGATTGACACCTCGTTCACCGGTGCGCGTATCTAATCCATCTGGCAGCTCTTGAATAAAGTCATAAGCACGAGCTGCTTTTGCTGCCGCTTCAATTTCTGCGTTGGTGGCGTTGGGACGGCCGTATGCAATATTCTCGGCCACTGTTTGACTAAACAAAAACGGGTCTTGCAGGACAATACCGATATGTTTTCGCAAACTGTGCAGCGTCAAATCGCGCACATCATGCCCATCAATCAAAATACGTCCGGCACTGGCCTCGTAAAATCGGGGGATCAAATTAGTTACGGTTGATTTGCCTGAGCCGGTGGGGCCAATCAGCGCCACCTTTTGCCCTGGTGAAGCATAGAAACTGACGTCTTCGAGGACATTCACCCCTTCCCGATAAGAGAACCCCACGTTTTCAAAGACTACATCACCATTCGCATTCGTTAACTCAATAGCATCAGATCGGTCTGCAACCTCATTAGGAGTATCCATAATCGCAAAAACACGTCCCGCGCTGGCTCCTGCTGTTGCAGCTAAGTTGACTAAAAAACCCAGTCGCTGTACGGGTGCAGCCATCATGAGCACATACGAAATTAGCGCGAAGAGAGAACCAATGGTAATTTCACCCGCAATCGCACTTGGGCCACCGAACCATAGCAATAAAAAGATGCTAATCGAAACGAGGAAGGTGAAGAAGGGCCAGTTGTTTGCCCATGTTTGGATGAGGGTATAGCGACGGTCAAACCACCCATCATTTTCTTTGTCAAATTTCTGCAATTCATAGGGTTCCCGGGCAAACGCCTTGACCACGCGAATACCTGTCATGCTTTCTTGCATGGTGGTTGAGAGCACGCCCATCTGCTCTTGAATGCCCTTGAACATGGGGCGAACCGTGTTACCAAAGCGTGTTGTGGCAATGACCAAAATGATGAATGGCCCCATTACATACAGCGAAAGCTGCCAATTTTCCCACAGCATGGCCCCAATAACGCCGAACAACAACAATAAGGTGGCCGATAAATCCATCAACCCAATGCCGATAAACCGCTCTGTTTCAGTGACGTCGCTGGTAGCGCGGCTCATCATGTCGCCCGTGTGGCTGCGATCATGAAATGAGAACGGTAGGTATTGAACGCTGTTGTAGAAGTGATTGCGCAGGTCGTATGCGACGCGGAAAGTGAGCCATTCGCCATAGAACCTTTGCCCAAAGGCAGCGATGCCGCGCACGAAGGCAATCACTAAAATGATGCCACCCGCGATGAACAAGGCTGCGGGATCCCCGGCTGCCAGACCATTGTCAATGGCATCTTCGATGATTTGAGGGACGATGAGGTTGAGTCCCGCAGCGGCCAACATGCCTGTATAACCGATGAGGACTTGTTTCCAATACGGCCGTAAATACCCAAATAGCCGCTGATAAACTTTTAGTTTATTAGCAGGGGTAGGGTCAGGGTTTTGTATACCATTTTCTGGCATAGTTCCTCCTTCTTGTTAGACAAATGTCTAACAACAGCCTTCCATTTTATGCTAAAAATGCTACTTTGTCTACCCGTAATGATCAGTAAGCACAGTGCTAGGGTCACATTGTCTCAGGAAAAACTCATTTTATGATATTTTGCTGGGTGGAATGTGGGAGGGGAAACGGCCGTATCATCTCACATCATACAGATTAGGCTTTGGCAAGTCGCTTTGCCAAAATGGTGAGCTGATCAAAACTAACTGGCTTTTGCAAGATCATCAATTTATCTTTGTTTTTCATGCCCTGATAAGTTGCTAATTGACCATCAGCACTGGCTACAATAACACGCATATCTGCTAATCTTTCATCTTTAATAATGTTATCAAGAATCTTGTCGCCCGATAAGGATGGCAAGTGAAGATCGAGTAATAGCAGATTTGGAACCGTTTTTTGCAATCGATACATGGCAGTTTGCCCATCGCTAATAACTTCAGTTTGAAATCCAGCTTCAATAAATGCCGCTTCAAAAATCTCTGCGGTATCTTCATTATCTTCAACAATTAGAGCGAACTGATTATTCATGTGCAACTATCCTATTTGTTTTTCTGATACTGGCATTAAAGGCAAAACCACAGTAAAGGTGCTGCCTTTATTTACTTGACTGTCCACATATATTTCTCCCTCCATCAGGTCAACCAACTGTTTCACAATTGATAGACCCAATCCAAACCCTTCATGTTTTCGGGTTCGAGTACCATCAACCTGATGAAAAGATTCAAAAATAAATGGTAACGCATCCACTGAGATTCCACAACCACTATCTTTTATAGCGATTGCCCAGTGATTCTCATCGGGTAGGTATATTTGTGAGTGAATAGACCCTTTATCTGTATATTTTATCGCGTTTCCTATCAAATTGACCAAAATTTGATGTAGCCGATCTTCATCTCCAAAGATAACCGGAGGGAATTCTTTTTCAACACGGCAACTAAAATTTAGCTCTTTTTCTTGTGTAAGAACCAGCATCGTATCTGCAACGGATTCAGATAACTGACGCACCGAGAAAGGATGGATGTTCAGTTTGAGTCTTCCAGATTCAAGCTGCGCCTGGTCTAGCCAATTATTAATGAGTTTGGTGAGGTGATTGGTTATATCAATAATTTTTGTTAATCGTTTCTTTTGGTTTTCGTTGACCGCGCCAAAATGCCCACCACGCAACATTTCGGAAAATCCAATGATGGATCCAAGCGGTGTACGGAGTTCATGGCTGGCTTTGGCGGTTAGTTGACTTTTAAAAACGCTTGCTTCAATTGCTTTGTCACGTGCTTGACGCAGTTCTGAATTTGCGATTTGCAGCTCTTTGGTTCTGTTGACCACACGAACATCCAATTCTTGATTTAAGATTCTTAAATCTTTAAGTGCATTTTCCAACGTGCTAGCTGAGAGCCATGCAACAAATGCGATTGAATAATAGGCTAACATGCCGACATAGTTTGCAGAAAAAGATTGCGTTGCAGAAACAATAATAAAGAAAATGTTTAGGGCGGTTGCTACGATAAAACTAGATGTAGGGCGCAGGATGACGCTTGCCATAATGACAGGAAGCGCCATCACAATCATGTTTTGACCCCAAATAGATTCATAGGGAGTGTCGGTAAGATAGAACAGGGTTGACAGAAATAATAAGAAGATGGAAGCCGCTAATTCTTCAGAGTAACGCCGGTTTATCAGATAACTGATGGCTATGATGCCTGCTGACACTGATAAGGCGCTATAGAAAATATCCGTATCTGAACGGCTCATCAATCCCATGATTAACATAAAAGTGATTACAAAAAAAGCAATAATAATAAGCACTAACACCCCAAATAACATGACATTAAGTATCTTCGAACGTCGTTGGGCATCTGCATCACTTTTTTGAACATCCAGTATTTTGTTCAAATTGTGCAAGAAGCTGTTTCGGGGTTGTGTTTTTGTTATTGATTTTTGCATAATCATTTCCAAACTCGGTCATTAATTGCTAAACAACATGTGGTTAACTGTAAAATTATACAATGCTTGAGAACGATGATCATTATGACCACTTACCTAATCAATGGGAAATTTGCGTGAAAACTTAGATAAGATGTCCACTATTTTGGTTGGCAGAGAGCAAATGATGCCTTCGATTGCTCTGTCACGGTTGCGGCGGATTTACCGATGCGTTTGTTTATTGCGGGTATGATGTCTTATCATCCTGGGTGGCTTATTTTTTTATATGCCGTGCGCTGGGGGTTTGTTCGTTTGTTGGGGATGAAGCAGGAAGGGGTGCCGGAAGAACGGCCGTTTCACCACATCGTTGTACGTCAGATGATGCAAGCAGGTGCTCGTTACGAATTGAGAATCACATGAATCGTTGATGGATTGGGCCGTTTTTTATATGTCTCCTTTCAAACGATATTTGAAAAGACGTGACACGGTTGTCCAGGTATAGCGCCAACCAATTCTATGAAACATCCAGGTCCAACGATTCCAATATGGTTCGGCTGAAGCTGGTTGGTTGATTAACCGCAGCGACAAATCTGCAAATTGCTTTTTGGCTGTTAAAAAGCCACGAACTTGCGAAAACTCTTGTTGAATAATAATAACTGACTTGAAATTGTGCTTCTCAATAATTGGGCGAGCGTACAGCATATTTTCTTTACTATTGGTTGCACATTCCTCAAGAATTAGATCGACTTTCGGGACACCTAACTTGGTAGCTTCTTGATACATCCACTGTGCTTCAGTCAAAGTTCCATTGAGCGGTTTGCCGGATAGGATCAATTTACGTACCAATCCTTGATGATATAGTTGGGCCGCCTTCTGCACCCGTGGCAATGCTTTCATGGGGAAAGACCCCATCACAATGGCGGCATCTGCCGGTTTGTCAAATCTTGATTCATGTCGCAACCAGAATCCAAGCCACAACAGAAGCAGATAAATTAATAGCAAACAGACAAAAATTACTGAAAGTGTTTCAATCATACTGCTTATAAATCTAACGCATTCATAACCGTATTCAAATCTTTATCGCCGCGACCACTCAAGTTTACCAAGATGGTTTGATCGGGCTGCATTTTGGGAGCCAGTTTGATTGCTTCGGCAACGGCATGACTGGATTCTAAAGCGGGGATAATCCCTTCAGTTTCACACAATGTTTTGAAGGCCGCCAATGCTTCTTCATCGGTGGCATAGGTGTAGAATGCACGTTCTTGATCGCGCAGCCATGCGTGTTCGGGTCCCACGCTGGGGTAGTCGAGGCCAGCGCTGATGCTGTGCGTTTCCATGATTTGACCATCGGATGTTTGCATGACGTAGCTTTTGGTGCCGTGCAAAACGCCAATGCGGGCAATGTTCAAGTCGGCAAAACGAGCCGCATGCCTGCCGCTTTCAATGCTTTCACCCCCGGCTTCAACCCCAACCAGATCGATTTCTTCGTCGTCGCGGAAGGCGTGGAAGATGCCCATGGCGTTGCTGCCGCCACCTACGCAGGCGATGATGGTGTCGGGTAAACGGCCGTAACCATCCAACATCTGCTGCCGCGCCTCAATGCCAATCACACTCTGAAAGTCGCGCACCATCATCGGATACGGATGCGGACCAAGGACTGAACCGAGTAAGTAGTGCGTAGACTCGACGTTTGTTACCCAATCTCGAATTGCTTCGTTAATGGCGTCTTTTAAAGTTTTGCTGCCGCTTTTAACCGGCACCACTTTGGCACCCAGCAGCTTCATGCGATACACATTTGGCTGCTGCCGCGCAATATCGACACTGCCCATGTAGACGATGCATTCCAACCCCAGTAACGCGCAAGCTGTAGCACTGCCGACACCATGCTGCCCCGCACCTGTTTCGGCAACAATGCGATGCTTACCCATGCGCTTGGCTAACAGCGCTTGTCCCAGTGCATTATTGATTTTGTGAGCGCCAGAGTGATTCAAATCTTCTCGCTTGAGGTAGATTTGCGCCCCACCCAGCATTTGTGAGAGTCGTTTGGCGTGCGTGATGGGTGACGGCCGTCCCACGTAATGGTGCAATAGATGCTCAAATTCAGCCATAAATTGCGCATCGTTTCGCGCCTCATCGTAGGCTTGAATAAGCTGCTCAACAGCAGGCATGAGGGTTTCGGGTACGAATTGACCACCATACGGTCCAAATTTGCCGCGTGCGTCGGGAACTGAGGGAGGGGTTGTCGAATCAGGTTTTGACATCGCTAAATCCTTTCAAAAAAGTGTTGATTGGATTATAGCAACGATGTAGATAATGGGCAGGTGAGGAAGAAACGGCCGTTTCCTCCTCACCTGCGTTTAGAATTTTCAGTACTCTTGAAAACAATCACCGCTGTGTTTGCATCCATTCAACGGTTGTGGCCACTAAAGAAGCCACCCCAATTCGCATAGCGTTTTCATCCATCCTAAATGTCGAAGTATGTAAAGAATACTCACGGTTCCACTCTGGTTTACGTACGCCGAGTCGTAAGTAACACCCTGGGACATGTTGCAACATATAGCTGAAATCTTCACTAGCCATCATTGGGTTTTTTTCAAAAACCTTATTTTTTCCCAACACGCCTTGCAAC
>QQUD01000221.1 GCA_008501785.1 Chloroflexota bacterium | reverse complement strand
CAAGCCGTTGTGACGAAAAATTATGACGCATTTCAAACGGCCGTTTCAAAAATATCTGGATTGGGTCAAGGTTTGACGCCTGCGGGAGATGACTTTTTGGTTGGGGTGTTGTTTGGTTTGTTTGCGACGCTGCCAGCGCAGGCTGTTCGTCCGTGGAGGGAGATTGTGGTGGAAACGGGAACCCCGCGTACGACGACTCTTTCGGGGGCGTGGCTCAAGGCGGCGGCACGCGGTGAGGCGGTGGCGGCGTGGCATGAGTTTTATGAGCAGTTGATGGTAAATGATGGGGAGTGGGAAACGGCCGTTAATCGAATCTTGGATATTGGGCATAGTTCGGGAGCTGATGCGTTGTCGGGGTTTACGGCCGTTACCAAAATTGTTGATTTGAATAAACAATAACACGGTCACAAGAAACCACAGACAAAAAATATTGTCCGAGTTTTCTTGAATCCGTGTTGATAAACAAAGGGATTGTATGAAAAGGCAAAATATTTCGAGTGGGGCGAAGTGGGAATCGATTGTGGGATATTCGCGGGCGGTGCGTGTGGGGAATCGTGTGCATGTGGCGGGGACAACGGCCGTTACTGAAGATGGAAACATTGTTGGGCCAAATGATCCGTATGCGCAAACCATATTCATTTTGCAAAAGATTGAGAAGGCACTCGAAGAAGCTGGTGCATCGATGCAGGACGTGGTGCGGACGCGCATGTTTGTTACCAACATCGACCAATGGGAAGCTGTTGGACGGGCACATGGTGAATACTTTCGAGATGTGCGACCTGCCGCTACGTTGGTTGAAGTTAGCCGATTGATTACCCCTGATTTACTGGTTGAAATTGAGGCGGATGCGGTTTGTAAAATAAATGGCAACGCATGAACTTGCTATAAAAAGCAAAAGTAGAGCGCCCGACCAAAATATGGTGGTTTGCTCTACTTAAATGAATCTGCTGAAAGTTTGGAAGCTTAAAACAGGCTTGATCCCTGCTGAATCACCAACCCCAAAACCATACTTAACACAATGAGAATTCCCATCACAATCAGGAATTTTTCGGCGAAGCTGCGCTTCCGTTTATAAATCTGATCGCGCTTGGATCGCTTGGGTGGTTTCTTTTTGGGTTGACGACGCTTATATGTTCTAGCCATTTGGTCTACTCTCCTCGAATAATATTCATCACGGCACAGTATATCATAAACCAGAATGACATGTGAAAATTGTTGACGTAATCTGAAGGAGTTTATAGAAAAGTTGTTAGTGCAACAAAACGGCCGTATTCTCCGTATACAATAACAACGGCAATTTGTACTGAAGCACCCCCCTTTTTGATGATGATATTGATACCTATTGCTTCAGTCAAAGTGTTCCGCATAACTAAGCTCCCCTTCAATAAAGATTTGCGGAACACTAAATAAAGTTGCTTTCTGATGTTGGCTATTTGTATAATTTGTCAGCATTTGCTTGCCCCCCAATTATTAACCCAAGCAAATCGCAAAACAGGGGTCCACATGTTACAGGAATTTCTCGCTTCGGGTACGCTCAATCTTGTTTATGCAGGTGTCACTCTCATCAGTTTCATTTTTGCTGTCGTCATCCTCTTTGGTGCTGAATTAGGTGATGCGTTCGATTTTGATATGGATGTGGATGCAGACACGGGATTTGATTTCATTGCCATCAGCCCATTCTCTCTCGCCATGTTTGGTGCTACATTTGGTGCAACCGGTTTAATTACCCGGCTCTGGTTAGAAATGGAGCCAGTTCCCAGCATCCTTTGGGCGACTGTTCTTGGCCTTGTAATTGGTGTGGCAGCACAGGCATTGTTCATTTATGTGCTTTCCCCCACAAAATCCAGCCATTTTAGCCTCGCAGAAGATGGCGTTGGTCGTGAAGTTGAAGTTATCATTACCATTCCCGGCAGTGGTTTAGGCGAAATTGCATACGACAATATTAGTGGTCGTGTAAAATTGGGTGCGCGGTCTGCTACTGGTAAACAAATTAAGCGTGGTGAAATTGTTAAAATTGAGCGTGTTACAGGTCGGGTTGCTGTGGTTCGACCCACCGATTCCAATTAAATGTATAGGCATTAGGTTGATTATCAATCTTTTATATCAAAGGAGACGTCTATGTCAGGCATAGGTGCAATTGCGATTCTTAGTTTGGTGTTTGTCTTATTTGCTCTGGTGTTTGTGTATGCTAGCCGCATTAAAAAAGTTGGTCCTAATCAGGTGCTGATTGTATCTGGACGAGGTGACCAACCCGCTATTGTCACCGGTGGTCGCAAATTCATCTGGCCGGTTTTTGAACGGGTGGATGATTTGTCACTGGAAATTGTGACGATTGATGTAACAACCCCAGATGTGCCGACTGTGAAAGGTGTGCCAGTGACGGTTGAAGGTGTGGCCCAAATCAAAATTGGCAGTGATGAAAATTCGATTCGCACGGCAGCGATTCAATTTTTGGCCAAAACTCAGGAAGAAATTCGGCATATTGCGCATGAAACTTTGGCCGGTCACTTGCGAGCTATTTTAGGGACACTTACTGTTGAACAGATTTACCGGGACCGGGAAGCATTTGCGCAAAAAGTGCAGGAAGTCTCTGGTGAAGATATGGCCAGTATGGGGTTGGAAATCGTTTCTTTTGTAATTAAGGATATCAGCGATGCCGAAGGGTATCTGGAAGCGCTCGGTCGTCCACGTATTGCAGAAGTGAAGCGAGATGCCACGATTGGCGAAGCGGAAGCAGATCGAGATGCGACGATTGAAAGTGCCAAAGCGCGTCAACAAGGTGAATCTGCCAAATTTGATGCCGAAACAAAAATTGCAGAAAGTAAAAAAGATTTTGAAGTGCAACAGGCTGCTTATGAGCGTGAGACGAATCAAAAGAAAGCTGAAGCTGAACTGGCCTACACATTGCAACAAAATATTACCAATCAGACCGTGAAACAAGAAGCTGTACAAATTGAAGTGGTGGAAAAGCACAAGCGTATTGAGGTACAGCAGCAAGAAGTCGCGCGGCGTGAACAGGAATTGGACGCAACGGTGAAAAAACCTGCCGAGGCAGAGCGATTCAAGGTGCAAACGTTAGCTGAAGCACGACAGTTCCAGCTACAAACGGAAGCCACTGGTGAAGCAGAAGCGATTCGTAGAAAAGGTGAAGCAGAAGCGGATGCTGCTAAGGCTAGAGGTTTGGCGGAAGCGGAGATTTTGCGGCAAAAGGGTCTGGCTGAAGCGGAAGTTATTCGGAAGCAAGGTTTAGCTGAAGCGGAAGCGACACTGAAGAAGGCTGATGCGTGGAAAGAGTATACGCAAGCGGCCGTTATTCAGCAGTTGCTCGACAAATTACCAGAAGTTGCCTCTGCTATCTCGGCACCATTGGCAAAAACTGACCGGATTGTGATTGTGAATAGTGGTGGCGATGAAAAATCTGGTTCTGGCGCATCTAAAATTACGCGGGATGTGACGGACATTATTGCTCAGGTACCGGCAACGATTGAAGCGCTCACTGGCATGGATTTGCTGGGGGCGATTGGCAATTTGGGTGCTTTGAAGAATGTTGATACGGATGAAGAGGATGGTGATGGGGAAACGGCCGTTTCCTCCAGCACCGATTAACAAAAATTAGAACAGTGATTAAAAAAACCGCAGATTGTATTTCAAATCTGCGGTTTTTTTCTTTGCTGATGATGGGGCAGTCGCGCCATCTTTCATTTTTTAAGACGGCTATTTTGGGAGATAATAAACGCTCAAACAGTTTTGTAATCATTTGGAGGACCCCATGACCCAATATGTTGATCCCGTACATTTGCGCGAGGTTTTGACCCAATATTACAGCGAAGGCGACTTACGCAGCATGTGTTTTGATTTAGCCATTGATTACGAAAGTTTAGGTGGCCGTGGCAAAGCGCAAAATGCAGAGGCATTGGTGCGTTATGCCATGCAGAATAACCGTATTGATGACATTGCCAAATACGTGCGCAACACAAGAGATTTTATTGAACTCAAAATGACAATTACACCGCCTAAAATGCCAAGTGATGCGTCGGGCCATGCGGGTAGACCGACGCATGTCACGCATGTGCATGGCGATCAAATAAGCGGTGATAAGGTGGGGGGGGATAAGGTTAGTGGCGACAAAACTAAAATTGGCAATATTTCTGGCAGCACCGTTGCTATTGGCCGAGGTGCATCTATAACGGTTGGGGGTGACTCTGGTAATCGTAAGACGTTTAGCCAGCAGCTCCAGGAATTGAAATTGCTGTTGGAGCAGGCTGTTGCGAATGGTGAATTGGACAAGGATGATGGGGAAACGGCCGTTTCTGACCTCCAAGCTGCACTCGATGAATCCGCAAAAGACACCCCGCGCGCCAAGCGCATCATTCGCCGTTTGGAAGATGTGACGGAGGTGATTGGCGAGGCGGTGAAGGTGGGAACGGCCGTTCTTGCCGCCAAACCTCTCATCAACAAACTGATCCAGGCCGCCTCCCGCATATTCTAGTTTCCGACAATCTATCTTATAGGTAAATTGCTTGAGCAAGTTTAAACTTAAATTTTCCCAGGTGCGTTTATGACCAATTCAATTGATACAGGAAATATTTCTGATAGTGAAGGTATTGCCATTGGTCGTGATGCGAAATCATATGTAATGAATCAGCATTTTTATGGTACTAAACATCATTTTTATGGTGCTAAACGTCCTTCATATAAGCCACCTCAATTACCTAATTTAAATTCAATTCCTCCTCCTGCTAAACTTCCTCCTTACTCCCGTATGATTTTGAATCGTAATCAATATTTCACAGGTCGCAATGAGCAACTTAAATTTCTTGCCGAACACCTTCTGTATACAACAAGACCACAATCAACAGCAGTTATAATTCATGGCATTGGTGGAGTGGGAAAAACACAATTGGCAACTGAATTTGTTTATCGATATGGTCAGTTTTTTGAGGGTGGTGTTTTTTGGCTTAGTTTTGCTGATAAAACCGTGATTCCTGCAGAAATTGTTTCTTGCGGGGGAATGATGGCGATACGACCAGACTTTTATGATATGTCTTTAAAGGATCAAATACAGATGGTAAAAAATGAATGGGCAGATGGGAAAAAACGCCTGTTAATTTTTGATAATTGCGAGGAACCAACATTATTAAAGAATGAGCGTCTATTGGGGGGGGATTGTCGAATACTAATTACAAGCCGTTGGGCTGATTGGGGGAAAACAGAAGGGAATAAAACTTTAAAACTTAAAAAGTTTCCCCGAAAAAGGAGCGTTGAATTATTAAGAAATCTTTCAAATATCCAAAAACCAGAAAATGATATGACGCTAAATAAAATTGCAGAAAAATTAGGTGACTTACCATTAGCATTGCATTTGGCAGCTTGTTTTTTAGCAGCATATGGTGAGGTTATCAGTCCGGAAGATTATTTAAAACAACTTTCAGAAAAAAACACCCTTTCAAATAAATCAATGGAAGGGCAAGGCGTTCAAGATAATCCCACTAACCATTATTTACATGTTGAAAAAACTTTTGATATTAGCTATGAAAAACTCGATCACAATGATTCTTTGGCTCATGAATTATTAATTCGTTTAGCTTATTTTGCCCCAGGGGAACCAGTACTCTATGAGTTGCTTCTTGCAACTCTCGATAGCGCTAGAGAAGATAATTCTTTGTTAGATTTTCTAGAAGCTATCAAACGGTTGACTAATTTAGGCTTGATTGAGCAAGAAGCTAAGAAACATGTAAAAATTCATCGATTAATTACTGAATTTATTCATTTAAAACCTAAAAAAGATAGTCCACAAACTGTTGTCGAGAATGTTTTACTTATCAAAGCCATAGAAGCTAATAAAATTGGTGTTCCTAGTCGATTATTTAGTTGGCAAACTCATTTGCTTCATTTAACTGATGCTGCAATTGGATCCAAATCAAAAAAAGCTGCTGATTTATGTATTCAAACTAGTAATCATTTAGATTCAATAGGTAATTATCCAGAAGCAAGGATATATTTAGAAAGCGCCTTAGAAATAAGGGAGCAACAATTTAAGCCTGATTATCCAGATATCATTAAAATCTTATCCCATTTAGGTAACTTGTCGCGGGTTATGGAAGATTTTGAAAAGGCAATTTCGTGTTTTCAGCGGACATTAGAGCTTAGGGAAAAAATTCATGGCCCTAATCATCCAGATTTAGGCTTTAGCTTTGATAATTTAGGAAATTTGTTCTTAGCGATGCGACAGTATGATGAGGCCAGATTGAATTTTGAGCGCTCTTTAGAATTAAGAGATCAGCAACTTGGTTCTGGACACCATGAGACAGCTCTTAGCCTTGATAATTTAGGAACTCTATTGCAAATTATGGGCAATTATAAGGAAGCTCTTTCATATTATGAAAAATCATTGACCATAAGGGAAAAACAATTAGGTTTAGCTCATGCAGATACTGCCATTAGCCTAAATAAAATAGGGGGTGTAGTGGAATTGATGAATAATTACCAAATGGCATTGGCTAATTATAGGCGTGCACTTCAAATTAGAGAGCAACTGTTTAAGCCAGATCATCCTTTAATTGCCCAGAGTTTAAATAATCTTGGATTTTTGTTGCATTTATGAGGTGAATATCCAGAGGCTAG
>QQUD01000194.1 GCA_008501785.1 Chloroflexota bacterium | reverse complement strand
ATATCCGAAATGAAGGGTAATCGCTCCCCCTTTATCCCACCGTCCGAGGTATCTCCCATCCGTGGGAATATCTTCCAGAATGGTCCAATTTTCAAGATTGGACCATTCTCACCCACCTAAACGGCCGTTTCATACCCAAACAACGTCGCCGCCTCACTCGCCCCCATCGACCCATACAAAGCAATCGCCGCCTCACTGTAACCGGTAATATAAGCCTTCCGCATCCCCATCTCCCGCAGCCGGTTCAAACATTCTTGAATGACCACCCGCGCAAAACCACGTCGACGAAAGCCACTAAGCGTACACACCCGTTCAATATCTGCTTCGACATTACGAGCATCAATTAATGCTTCACAACCGGCAACAAAACGGCCGTCATCCGCCATCACACACAAATCCGTCTCAGGATGGTAAATCGGCCCTTGGTGCATGTGATTGTAAAACAGTAGTTCACGCTGCAACACGTCTTCCGGCACATCACTGCGCCCACCAAACGCATCATCGCGCAAAATGCGCTGCGCCCTGTAATCGGGATGCGCAGCCATATCTACAATCGTAAACCCTTCTTCCAGTGAGAATTGCTTCGCTGGTGGCTGAGTCAAATCAAATGTCTGCGTATAAAACTCAAACTTTCGCTGAAAACCAGCCTGCTCCAACGCCTTTATTTCCATCGATTGCAATTCAGTCACTTCAATCGACATCGTCGGCCCTCGATCACCCCAATTCGCCATCACCCATTGCAACATCTCCGCAAACAAAAAACGGTAGCCCGCTTGCGTCAAGATAGCAAAACCGCTGTCGCCTTCCTCAGAAATGACAAATCCGGCCAGATTGCCAAACCCATCAAACCACAAATGGGCATTGCGATTGGTGAAGTCGGGAACGGCCGTTTTATGCTCATACATCCCATACTTCCAATCCACAAACCGGCCAATACACCACGTCGAATAGTCACGAATCTGCTCATTGTTTTCCAAAATAAAATTCGCCAGTCTTCTAAAATCGCCAACTTCTTCTGAATAATCTCTGTGTGTTGTTTTCATACTTTCCCTCTTACAATAATTGTATTCAAAATTAAGGATACGTCTCCACCAACACCCGATTTGCCATCACATCAACCACTTTCTCAGACTCTTCCACCCAAGGGGTATGTCCAGACTGCTCAAACCAGATCAGCGCTTTTTGTGGGGCGTCCAGCAAATCATAATATTCCTCAGTCAAATGCACCGGCGCATTCACATCATGCCGTCCAATCAAGAAATAAACAGGCACATCCAATTTTGTCACCTGCTGCCGAAAATCAACCTCCCACAAGTGCGGATAAACCACACCCAACGTATCCAGCGGTCCTCGCGCCCAATTAACTTTGTCCATTAACCCATATTCCACACTCGCCAAATCGCCAAATGTGTTAAATCCCCCGTTGGGAATATTCGGGTCTTGACTCATGTAATTGAACGTGTCCATCAAATAGGCCGCTTGCTTCATCGCAATCCCTTCGCCGTAATAGGGTGGTGGGCCTTGTTGTCGCAGACGTTCCACCTTTTGCAAATCGCCCCGTTCCTGTGCCCAATTCAATGCAAAATCGTAACAGAGCAAATCGTTTTCAAGAAAAGCAACCATTTGCCCCGTACCGATAAAGGCATGGAACATCTCTGGATAGCGCTGCACCAACATGATGCCCAGCGCACTACCCCACGATTCGCCCATTACATACACTTTTTCCTCGCCAAATCGGTTTTGTAAATAGCCGACCAGTTGGACACCATCCTGGATGTAGGATTCGGGTGTCAATGATTTGCGATCTGCCACATTGAATGATTTGCCTGCGCCGGGTTGTTCCCAGTTAACGACTACAAAATGTTCCTCCAAGCCGTTCAAAGTGCGGCGCACGGTAGCCAACTGGCTGCCACCGGGACCACCCGCCAAAAACAGCAGCACGGGCTTATTGACATCGTGGCCGCGCACGCTGATCCATTGGTTACGGCCGTTAACCTCCACCTCAATCAACTCCGCCACACTCCCCGGCAGAGGCTGCCCATCATCACCCACAATTGGCGGCGTGGTCGCGTACCATTGCGAGAGCAGCACAGCCATTGCCGAAACTAAAATTATGCCAGCGAATACGGCCGTTTTCGCCACCACCGACCCCACCTTCACAAACAAATACACCAATAAACCCATATCCACCAAAGCCAGCAGCATGAAAAGCGTGAACGGAACGGCCGTTGCCACTGGCAGCAGCACCACCGGCACCATCGACACCAACGCCACCAGCCCACCCACCAATTTAAGCAAACCTACGCCAACCCAGCGCCCCAACCGGCCCACAGAACTTTGTTTTGTCTGTGCCTGATTTTTTACATTAATTTTTCGTCCAGATAAAATGCTCATTATTCTTCCTTTTGTCATACCAACCCCCATAGGAGGCTGCTGATCCCACCAAACAACGGTAAAGTACTCTTCCAGCCCAGTCGGGTAACGCTCGGCAAGGAAATACTCAGGCATACCAGGCCCCCCATGAAGGAAAAGCAGCATAATTCGCAACACCCTTCGCACAAATGATTTAAGTGAAAGTCGCTCTATTTTTTTATTTGCCACTTTTACACTCCATGCCTACAGTCAAACAGCGAATCCCACCATTTATTTCAAATAATCGGGCGAGAAATAAAAATCGGGTCCAAACTGTGTCTAATGCAATGAAGCCATAAATGTATCCACCATTTCCTGATCCCAATTCACCGTAGGGCCGGAAATATTCACCAACGCCAATCCTTCATTTCCTGCAAAAATCGCACTCGCCGAACGATAGCGGTTGCCATCGTGATTAATGCCTTCACTAACCACCAGCACCGTCTCATCGCCGCGAATATTACACGGCTGACGCTCAACCACGGTTACATCATTCCAATCATTGCTACCAACCGCCTGGTTTGCCTGCTGCTCCAATGCACTGCGGTCCAACTTCAGCGATGGGGGCGCTTGAATGAGATAAATGTGCGTGTGCTCGTCCTCGGCCATATAACTCACCAACGAATAACCGGCCACCTGCGCCACATACCCATTTCCAAATCCGGCCGGAAGCGCAAAGTCCACAATTGAACCGCTCACCTCTGACACCATAATTGGATCGCTGTCTACAACCTGCGTCACCGCATATGCCACGGTGCGCAGTCCAACGCACCCACCCGCGACCAGCAGCAAGCACGTCACCATCACTGCTCCTACTAAAATCAATGTAATTTGTACTCCTTTAGTCATCACAACCTCCTGTGTAAAACGTAGGACAAAACGCTGTTTTGTCCGGAATCAGGTGGTCAAGACAGCGCCTTGACCAATGGATTTTCATTCGTGGTGTGCCTGCCCTGAGCAAGGCCGAAGAGTGTGCCACGTTCATGAAATCTCCTGTGAATAGAGCTGTCAGCTTTATTGCTCCAGCAAAATTCCATAAAATCAACAATGGAAGTTTACTTTTGCGGGTAGAAGGTGTCGCCTACCGAAAGTTAGGTTGGGGTTAGGTTAGGTGGGTAGGTTAGAGGGATGGGGCTGGGGAAAACGACCGTAACCTAAAACAAAAAAAAGCACCAGCATTCACACGGGTGCTTTCAAACCATCACAAACCTAAAAACCTTGTTTTTTCGCGAGAGGCGGTTAATCAGCTAACACAATTCATCCAATTCATGACGTATCAAAGAAATAAGCGTCACCCCCAAATCACAAATACGGCTCAATAATCCACACAATGCCGCCCTATCAACCACCCCTTCCATGAGGGTTGTGCCGTCTGGCAGATGCGTGATGGCCATGTCGTCAAACTGCTGTGCCCGCTGGCTGCTAAGATGGCCTCGTATGCGGATTTCGTAAACGGCCGTTTCTCCCCCCATCTCATTCACCTCCATTCTCCAACGCTTCCACACGCAGCAAAAGGGAGCGATAATGCAAAATCACCCGCCCCAGCACAAAAATCATGCCGCCAAACACCACACCACCAATCCCAATTAGCCAGCTAAGAGAGGTGAATATCGGCCGTAACAAACCCGCAATCAAATCCCCCAAACCCTGACCGCCAAACCCATAAATCAAAGGCATCACGCCTTGTAAGCTGTTCCCTGTACCCAACGCAATGATGACCCCCATCACAACCACACCACAAGCTGCCCCCATCAGCAGCCAACCCTCCACCAAAAAGAATCGTTTTCCATTCATACAACACTTCCTTCAACTGTTTATCAATTTAATCAAAAGAAGTGTAATAACTTACACACAAATTTCCCCCTATCTAAAGACAGGTTTCTTGCACAAAGGAGCGACGCACTTCGGAAAATGCGTCGCTCCTGATGATCAGATTAGCTGCAATTGGCGCGTTCGGGCAATGGCTTGCGTGCGACTGTTGACCCCCAACTTTTGGTAAATATTATGGACATGCCATTTTGCCGTGCCCAACGTAATCACCAATTCTTGCGCAATCTCGCGATTAGACAGGCCATCCACCAGCAAGCCCAACACCGTCAGCTCTTGCTCAGTTAATGGTTCAACCAATTCAGGTTGGTTAACAGGTGCAGGCTTTTGCAGAGTATCAGGTTTATTTGCTGCTGAAGGCAATGCAGTTAGAACGGTATCCACAAACGCAGGATCAAACTCGCTTGCAATTTTGTTTTGCAGCAAGCGAATCAATTGTGGACCGTGTGCAGGAAACCGGCATTCATCAATCACAAGGCGCAAATACCATTCTGGAGCTGCTTGCTGAATGGCCCGCCGTAAATAGGTGAGCGCATCATCTTCAACAACAGCCTGGAGCAAGTGGATGGAAATGAGACTGCGCAGCCGCCCATTAGCAGCCGCAGAATCAGCCAGCAAATCGAGTAAGGGTTTTGCTTCTTTGTGTTTTGCTTCAGCTAAGAGCAGGCGAACGTAGGTCAGGTAAACCACTTCGTAGGCAGGCTCAATGGCTTGCCAGGGCGTGTCGGCCGTTTTTGCAGCAAAGATGGGTTGCTTTTGCAGCCAGTGGGTAACGGCCGTTTTCCGCTCCAACCTCAAATTCAACTCCGCTTCTACCCAACCGATCGCCTGTATCCCGTGCCGATACTGCTGCGCAACGGCACGTTCCAATCCGGTTTGAATCGCCGCCTGCGCTTTTTCGATTTCACCGGCTGCTTCATGCAACCTAACCGCCATTTCAACTTCCAGCGGTGTCAGCAGCGTGTTTTGGTATGCTTGTTGCAACAGTTCCCGTCCCTGCCGCAAATCTTGCCATGCCATATCAAGTTCGTTAGCTTCGTAATGGAGCCACGCACGGGTCATTAACGTGGTAGAAGGCAGCGAATTGCCATGAGCATCCACATTATCAGCCAGTGCCTGCCGACAAACCAAAAACGCATCTCTCCGCCGACCGGCATGATTCAGCGCATGAATCAAATTGCTCACAATCGATTGATGCACAATATTTGTGTGCCGCTGGCGACTTAAAACCAAACCATCTTTCAAAACAGCCACTGCTTTTTGTGGTTTTCCTTCATTCAGATGTGCATGACCAAGAGAAACCGAAATATATGCTTTAAATAAAGGATCGTCATCATGAATCGCAGCAGCAGCCTGTCGCGCAAGCTTTGCCCGATCCTCGCTGCTCATAATATCAGCCACCCACGATTTAATCGCCAGCAGACGCGCCTCTTGGCGTGGATTTTGCCAGCTATCCACCTGCGCCTCCAGCAAGGCAAGCGCAGCGGGGGCATCCTGGCTGTTTCCCGTCAATATGATCCCCATTAACCAAAAAACGCCTAATTCAGGCGTCGCCAAAATGAGCGACTGCGGCACCTTTTTCAACCACGCCACAATTTGTCGAATGTTGCCCTTCTCAAAAGCAGGCTCTGCTGCCAATTTCACCAAACGCAACACAGCTTCCATGTCTCGAGCCGCATCAGCGTGGCGAATGGCTTCTGCATATAAACCCTGGGCCGCAAACCAGGCCGCAGCGCGTTGGTGGCTCGTTTGCTGCTGCCCCTGGTCCCATTCAGCCCGCAAGGAATCAGCCAGCAAATGATGGTAACGATACCAACGCCGCTGCCCATCCAGCGGCACCAAAAAAAGGTTTGCCTGTTCCAGTTGGGCCAAAATGGATTGGCTGTCACTGCGGACGGTGACTGCATCACACAAATCGGCGGTAAACCGGTCTAAAACGGCCGTTTCTCGCAAAAAATCACGCACCTCTTGACGCTGCTGGCGCAGCACTTCATACACCAAATAATCAATCACATAATGGTGCGAACCACTAAACGCCTGGATAAAATCGGCTGCTTCCGCTGGAGCCGCTTGCAGCGCAATGGCGGCTAACTGCAATCCCGCAATCCAGCCCTCAGTGCGCTGTTCAAGTGCGGTTACATTCTCCGTCGTTAACTGCAACCCCATCGTTTGGCCCAGAAAATTAACCGCCTCATCAATCGTAAATCGTAAATCCCTTACCCGAATTTCGGTCATCTGTCCCCGCACCCGCAAACGTGACAGCGTTAGCGGCGGGTCTTTGCGCGTGATGATCACCAGATGCAGGTTTGGCGGCGCGTGGTCCAGCCAAAATTGGAGCATGTTGTGGATTACGGTCGTTTCTACCTTGTGATAATCATCAAGTACAAGTAAACGGAAGCCGTCATCCTGCACATTACTC
>QQUD01000963.1 GCA_008501785.1 Chloroflexota bacterium | reverse complement strand
AAGGCGTCATTTGTCAGTTTGTGATTGGCACTGGCAATAAACCCCTGTGCCGGGTTTATTGCATGTGGCATTTCTGCAAACGGAATAATACCGACCCATTCATGCGATCCTGTCCAGCCCGGATTGGGGAGCTGCCCATCTCCTTGCGCCCGTATGGGCACTTGCCCGGAAACATAGTGACCAATATTTCCTTTTGTGTCGGCATATAAAAGGTTGAGGGATGGGGATTGGATGTGAGAAACGGCCGTTACAAACCCTTCCCAATCATTTGCCAAATTGAGCAATCCAAACCCATCAATTTCTACATCAGGCCGCAGCGTGGTGGAATTCAGGGCAACTTGTGTGAACCAATTGTGGTGAGATGCTGTTGGCAATGCGCTATCAGCAAACAAAACATCGGTGACAATGGGGCCATGATGTGTGACTGTGATAGTTTCCTCATGGTCCGCACTTCCGCGAACCGAAATCTTCTCTGAAATGATATCAGCATCACGCCACTGATCTTGAAATCGGTATTGTGTTGGGTTGTTTGGATTAATTTTTTCTACAAACAGGTCTTCACAATCGGTATAGGAAAGCGTAGCCCCCCAGGCAATGTGAGCATTGTGTCCGACAAATACGTAAGGCATTCCTGGCTGCGTGAAGCCAGTCACATGTATTCCATCTTCGCTGTGCAAATGTTGCAAATGCCAGAGGGATGGTGTGCCGACTGGCAAATGCATGTCGTTGCATAAGATGGCGTGTCCGGTTTTGCTGCGTTCTGGGGCAATGACCCATGCATTGCTGCCGCGCCCAGCCCCGTCCAGGCTTCCTTTGCCCATAAAAGCAGAAACGGCCGTATTCAATCCATCCTGCACCACGCGCAAACCATTCACTTCAATCCCATTCGGCAGCGTTACCGGATTTTCTGATGGGTAGATGATGCCTAAATCAGCGGCCATTTCCGGCCCCACCTGATCAATTGCCTGTGCATTAATCCATTCCCCAATGGCTCCATGCGTCAAAGCCCACATTTGTAAACGGCCGTATGCAATACTGTCTACCGGCAGCCAAGGCTCAGGTCGATGCCGCAGCAGTGAAAACTCAATGGGCAGTTTTGTCGTTTGGTCCAAAAATGCATTGATGCCTTTCGTATAGGCAATTAAATCTTTACGCGCCTCACCACCCAAAACCTGCCAATTGTGCTGCGCCAGCCGTGCAAATCCCAGCGTTCGTGATAGCCGGTCTGTGTCTAGTGTGATGCGGCTAAAAACAGCCGATAATGTGCCGTTGGCGGCACGCCGGTTCAGCTCCATTTGCCACAACCGATCTTGTGCATGGACAAATCCCTGAGCAAAAAACAAATCGTGGCGATTGGTAGCGTAAATATGTGGAATTCCCCACTTATCCCGGTAGATGTGGATGGTGTGTTGCGCATGGTCGAGATAAAGACGGCCGTTTACCTGCGGCAATCGTTTTCGGCTCCATCGTTTCATCATGTGCTTCAACAGTTTCATAAAATTGATTCCTATCTGGTTGCAAACGAATCAGGCTATAAGATGTGATTCAATCATAACAATATTGACTTGATTTTGCAGAAGGCGTATAGTTTTTACGCTCGCCGCTTTGCACGTGTTGCAATTGTAGGCAAAAGAGGAAGCATATGTGTTGTGTGTCAAAATTTTCATGTAAATCAAACCGAGTGGCTCAAATGTTTTCACGATTGAAAGTTGGATTACCACTTATTCTTTTTTCATTGCTGCTGTTAAGCTGCTCAGGGGAAACGGTGGCACCGACTCGTCCGATCATTCCAGATGCGCTGCCGCAAATTACACTAAATCCACCAACGCCAATCATTGCAACCCGCCCCGGCGAAACGCTGATGACGCCCATGCCCGTTTGCACACCTCCTGCTTGTGCTATTAATGAAGATTATTTTTGCTCAGGCGAATGTCCTAACGGATGTGGAATCATCTGTGTAACGCCAACGGTTGGTGATGTGATTAAAGACGACGAGCAACCATCTGTAACCAACACGGCCGTTTCTCAACCCCCAACCGCTACCAACACCCCACAACCCCCACAGCCAATTCAGATTGAGTTTGCTCCAGGGGCAACAGGAGCTTCTGTGCCTGGAAGTGTGGTTCAGGGGACTACGCAGCGGTACATTTTGCGGGCGATGGCTGGCCAACAAATGAACGTGCAGTTAACAGGTGACTTGGCTGATTTAGCATTGGCCGTAATAGGGCAGGGTGGCTCCGTCTTTCAATCACAAATGAGTGGGTTAACAAACTGGCAAGGAAATCTGCCAGCAACACAAGATTATTATTTGGATGTTGTCGGGAATGCGAGCCGCAATTTTACACTCAATGTCACGGTGACTGCGTTGCCAGCGCCAACGGCAACGATTGACCTGAGTCCAGAGCGTATTCAGTTTTTACCGGGCACAACATCTGCCACACGACCCGGCACGTTAGGTCCAGGTCAAAGCAAAACCCTGGCGTTAAATGCTGCCACTGGACAATTGATGGAGTTTGTCTTAACGTCGGCAGCGGCTCCCATAAATATCACAATGACCTATCCAGGCACGACGTTGTTCCACGAAGGAGTATTGAATCAGTCAACCAATCAATATCGCACAACGGGCATGTACACGCTGCCATTAACGGGTGATTATGCATTTTTGTTGACGAATGTGGGAACGGCCGTTACCGAATACACCATTACCTATTCCATCACCGACAACACTGCATCTGGCACAACACCTACGCGGGTTCAGTTCCTGCCTGGTTCGACTTCTGCGACGTTGTCGGGTGCTATTTCGCAGATTAGTGGAGATCAGGCTTATGTGTTAACGGCCGTTAGCGGCCAAATCATGAACATCCAGCTACTTGCTGCCACCACGCCACTTTTCGTGACGATTGCTGATGCGAACGGCGTGTTGTTGGCGCAGCAATCCGGCATTTATCGGCAAGATTTGGAGAAGTTTGAAACGGCGTTGGCGCTTACGCTGCCAGCATCGGGTGATTATATTATCACGCTGGCATTGATTGGCGCGGCTCCGTTGCCAACTGAATTCGATATTACTTTTACGATTCAATAAAACAAGAAGAAATTAATTATTTATTTTTCTCTCCCTATGATTCGCTACTACATCCTACAGCAGCAGTCGCTTCCTCGTAATTTAAACTCATTCCCAAATAGGGGGATGGATCCAGCGTGTTGTTAAATTCGAGTTCATTGGTGTAACGGCCGTTTCCATCATCTAGCACCACCGAAAAATGCAAGTGTACCCATACCGACCGCGCCGAATTGCCATTATAATCGCCCGTGTATCCTAACAAAGTCCCTTGCTCAACAAACATCTCACGCGCACCTGGTGCAAACGCATCTTCAATAAAATCGTTTCCTTGTTGGTCTGCCATGTGCGTGTAATAAAGCCAAATTTGCCGCCCCGGTTGCAGTGGATCATCTGGCACACGCATGATCAGTGTACTGCGCCACCCATCTTCTCTCGTGACATACCCATCGTAAGCTGCATACACAGGCGTGATGCCTGCTTCAGTATCACTAAAAATGTCGATGCCTTGATGCGGATTGCGTGAGGAGTAGGGACCGCGCGGGTCTTTGTATAGTAAACCGATAAATCCATCGGTCGGTAGAATAAATGGCGCACCAGGACAGGTTTCACGCTGCACCGTGACCAAGATTGCACGATCTGTGGAATCGCCGGTTGCCCATTGGACAAAGGTTTGGCTGCGCGGATCTTTCAACATGCGAATTACGTTGATGCTCTGGGAAACCAAATAAAGTGCTATCAGAGCCACCAAAATGACGATACTCGTTTTGAAAAAACGATACCGAGGGTGGCGGACCCAATTGATGAGTTGCGTTGATTTTTTCACAAGGTGTGATTATAAGGATAGTGATGGTTTGATGCGAAAAAAAAAGAGTGTTCGTTATTGATAGTAAAAGTTATTATAACTGAACCAACTTCTGGACAATCGAATTTTTAACCAAAACCAAGCATTTGAGAAAACGGCCGTTTATGATAACGGTCGTTCAAATGTCCAAGCGCCACCAGATGCCTTTTCGATTTTTTCTGCCAAACGCAAAGAGATCGTGACATCTTGTGCAGGTATTTTACGTAGTTGGAGATGGACCTTGGGAAAAATGAAGGTCGTTTTTTGGACGCCAGATATGTCTTCCAACGGAATTTTCAGTGGGGGATGACCAATTCGATATGGAAATATGACTGAAATGCCTAAATAATCGTTGGAAACAGCAATATTGACAATACCTGAATAATGACCCAAAAAACTTGTCGCTAAGGTTTGCATAAAAAACCGTTTGTTGTATTGGGTCAATTGCCCCCAATACTGTTCAGAGATTTTGTGCCAGCCAAATACCCGAGACACAAACAGGTTGATAGCTGACCACAAACCAGCGACGAAAATCAGCATAATGATGAGCGCAAATATGGCAAAAATCGGTTGTTCTTCCATACAAACAAATTCCTTAAAATAAACATCATACAAAATTGATAATCTTTTTAATATGGGAAAATTCTCTGATTGTCAATTTCAGACGATTGCTTGACAGCGATTAATCCAACCCCGTGCCTGCTTCGTGCTGCATAATGGGTCCTTGTAGATTTCCATTTTTGTCTATTAAAAGTTTGCTGCCACCTTCAGGCATAGGCAAACCATTGTGATCTCTGAAGTAGAGCGGCAGCCCTTCGGCCAAGTCGGATGTGGTTGTGCGTGGGTCTTGTAGCTGGTGGTGAATGTGAATGTGTGGCTCATCGCTGCTGCCAGAGTTCCCGCATTTGCCTAACACATCTCCTTCTGCCACCATGTCTCCGATATTCACAACAATGCTGTTTTGCTGAAAATGACCGATAGCGATGTATGTATTTCCTTCAATACGAATAAACACATGATTACCTTGATGTGGTGTGCCGGATTCATGTTCTTCACCAATAGGAACATCTTTTTCGCCATCGTGTGTCACCACAATTTCGCCAGCCGCCGGAGCCAGCACTGGCACACCCCAGCAGCCATACGCTTCCAGATTGCTGTTGCCATGGAAGGCAGGCATGACAACTAAATCGTAGGCCCACCGTGCATTGGGGAAGGTGACATGGTAGTTGACGCTGGGTGTGTCACCACCCCAGGCTACAAGAATCGGCTCGTCCGCTGGCAAACGCACGGTAGCAGCAGGTGTGGTGGTTTCCAGTGAAATGGGATAGGCCATTGGCAAGATGCCAAATCGCCAAAAATAAGGCCAAACGATCAGCAGCGCGGCCAAAATTGTAACCATCAACGATGCATTCAGTTTGCGTTTCCATAAAAACATGCCTACTGCACTAACCAAAACAATTCCGCCAAGCATTGGCAATCCACTCATCAGCGTGAGCCATGCTACAACGCCTTGTTCGCTGCCGGAAACGGCCGTTTTCCACAAAACCCCAAATAAACCGAGTAACAATACTGCTGGAAACCAGCGTAGGAAAAATTTCATGATTTTGTTCCCAGACCACCGAGGTTTTCAAAAACTTGGTGGTCCCTGTGCTTAGCGATTTGTTGCCGCTACTTTTCGGGGAGCGGGGTGGGCTTTCATAGGTTGCAGTTTGCCATAGGTTAGTGAGCGCCACAGCCACTCAGCGGGACCAAAGCGGAAGTGACGCAGCCAGATGGGTGAAATGATGAGCTGAACTGACCAGATGCCCAGAACAATCAGCAGCTGCCCGATGCGCTCGACTTGCCCGAACAATCCCAATCCATGTCCGTAGAAGATGAAAGTGGCGGCAAGCGTATGAAACAGATAGTTGCTCAAGGCCATGCGGCCGACGGAGGAAAACGGCCGTATTCCCTGTTCAAACCGTCCCGACTTCGCAATCAGCATGATAATCGCAATGTATCCCAGGCTGACACCGATGCTGCCAATTGCATTGAACTGTGAGCCGATGAAACGTGAATATGCAAGTGTCCAGCCATTTGCAAAGTTGTTGACGATGCCAAAAATGACCACTGGTAAACCAATGCCAAACCCAGCAATCAACAAATTACGATAATATTTGTTGGATCGTTGTGCTGTCAGTATACCGAGTTTGAACAACGCCATGCCAATTAACATCAGGCCGCCTGCTCGCCACATACCGGAGAATAAAAAGGCAGTCGTTTGCATTTCAATGGAAGCGGGAACGCGGTCAGTCATTTGTGCTAGCCACGTGTTTTGGTAAACGGCCGTTTCCGCCGCTACAATCTTTGCACTGGGTTGCCAACCTGCTTCAAATTCAGCGAGTAATTCTGGTGGGAGGTTAGGCATGCCAACGGCCGTAAACAATTGTAAAAACATGCCTAAACCTAGCGTCACAATGCCCAATCCAATCAACCAACGCGGCGACAGCTTGCGGAAGAAATAAACAACCATCGCCACCAGCGCATACGTGACCAAAATGTCACCATACCAGAGCAAATAGGCATGAGCCAGTCCAATCACAAGCAGCCAAAAGGTTCGTTTATAATGAAGTGTGGCTGAACTTTGTCCATTTTCATCTAGCTTTTTAGTGATCAGAATGATGCCCGCCCCATACAGTATGGAAAAGATTGTCATGAACTTGTTATCGGCAACGATATGGCTCAACGTCCACACCACGCGATTCAATCCGGTTAAATCACC
>QQUD01000882.1 GCA_008501785.1 Chloroflexota bacterium | reverse complement strand
TGTTGATGAAAAAGATGAAGACCCAACCCTAAACAACATCACGGTCCCACCTGCTCCAACCGCCTTACCGCAAGACAAATCAAATACGGTGATTGCTGGGAACAGCTTAACCGCGCTCATTCGGTTGTTGAGTAAATTGGAAGTGAGAACGGCCGTTGTTGCCTTCCAAACCGACTTCGAAGCGGCATCTGAACAAATCGGCATCCTCGCCGACTACAAACTTACCCACGATCTATTCCAGGAACTAGAAAATCGCTACTTCCTCATCCAAAATGACCAAAAGCGGCTGCCCGCAGATGATTCCGCTTGGGACAATATCTCGTTAACCGAACCAGAGATACAGGGGAAGGTCAACGACCTGCTCACTGTCATGCAACGCCCCACGTTTACCACAGATGAAAATCGTTGGACCCAACAGCTAGAAAAAGCACAAAAGCAAATTCGTGACGGCGTCGAAGAATTTGACCTAAATTTACTCAAAGGCGGCACACGCATCATCTACCGCATCCTCAACCGACAACCATCGCGTATCAATGCTCAGTTAGTCGCTACTGCCAGAACCCTTCGTCTCGACAATATTGAAGAAGCAATTGGCACAATTTGTGACAGCATGTTAGGCAGCGGCATTGAAGTTGACAATGTAATCGATGAAGTACAGCGTGGCGTAGGCGCGTTAGCCGGTTTAGATGATCGACTTGGTAGTCTAGTCCGTGAACACAACGGATGGCAAGAAATAGATGACGAGTTACGTCGGGTTGAAGCAAGTTTAAGCCGCAGTACAGAAGATTTAGAAGATGCATGGTTTGATTTAGAACCCTTAACTCGCAACATGCTTAGTAGAACCGAACACAAATGGGCAACTGATTTAGATAAGGTGCTTACATCACTAGACAATGCCATATCTGAACAAGTAGTGGTCACGGTCAGACGGTTATTCCGTCGCTATCGCAGCCAGGTAGGTAGACGTTTTCGCCAGGTAGACCTAGAACTATTGACGTTATGCCAGGATTTGCAGCGCGTTGGTGAATCGCTGGACATGTTATTGAGGCAATTCAACAAATGAGCATAGATAATCCACAAGCGCCAGAAGAAGAAATCATCCCTTTCCTTTCCTTTCCATCCTTGCGCGACACTCACCGAGAACTACTAAAGCAGAAACGAGCAAAACAAAATAAAAGCGAAGCGGGAAACGAAGCATTTTGGGCTGACGTGCAAGAATTTTTGCAGCGTGGCGAAGCTGCTGGTGCTTTTCTCGACGATGATGAAGAAAGGCATTCCGCGCAAAATTTATTGGATTATTGGCATAATCAACTTTATCATGCTGGAAAAGAAGGTCCCGAAGCCATCTTGGCAGAGTTTGACCCCACAACACAACCCGAAATCCCTGATAATCGCTGCCCTTATATTGGCCTTGATGCTTTTAACGAAGACAATTTTCATCTTTTCTTTGGCCGCTCTAATCTTATTGGCGAATTGACGAGACAAGTAACCGTTAACCGGCTCATTGCCGCTATAGGCCCTTCGGGCAGCGGTAAATCATCGGTTGTCCTCGCCGGACTCATTCCCCTTCTGAAAAAAGGGGAACTGCCAGGCAGTGCTATGTGGCACTACTACCCAACCATTGTGCCTGGTTCTGCACCGCTGGCCCGATTAGCCCGCTTACTCCAACCAGAATCTGCCCCCACTGAGGAATGGGTGCCTGAACAAATCGATTTGCTGCGCAGTAATCCAGATCATTTATCGGAGCTGGTCGACGAATTTAATACGGGGCCGGCTGTGATTACGATTGATCAATTTGAGGAGACCTTCACACTCTGTCATGATGATGAAGAGAGAGCCGCTTTTCTAGACAATTTGCTGCGACTTGTGCGAACACGCGGCCAGCGTCATGTTGTGATTGTCACCATGCGGGTGGATTACGAAAGTTATTTAAATAAAGTACCGCTGTTCCAATCATTGTTTGAGCAAGGAGAAGTGCGTGTAGCAGCCATGAATGGAGCCGAACTGCGTGAAGCTATCGAAAAACCGGCTGAATTGGTCGGCCTCAAGTTTGAAGATGGGCTGGTCGATGCCCTCGTGCGTGAAATTGTGGGCGAACCAGCGGCACTGCCACTTCTCCAATTCACGCTACTACAGCTTTGGGACAATCGTGAACGAAACCGAGTCACGTGGGAAACCTACCGACGACTGGGTGGTGTGATGCAAGCGTTAGCCAATACTGCCGATCACCTTTACGACAATTTGTTGCCCGAAGAACAGGTAACGGCAAAACGCATTTTGCTGCGCATTGTGCGACCTAGTTCTGGTCTGGAATTTACGCGCAGTCGCATTCAGCGGCGCGTTCTCTACCAATCTGGAGAGGCACAAGATCGGATTGACCGGGTTCTGGATAAGTTGATCCAATCCCGTTTGATTCGGCTGACCGAGGGCGTTACATCTAGCGACGACCAAATTGAGGTGGCACACGAGGCATTGGTGCGTAATTGGCCGCGCATGGGTGAATGGTTGGAGGAAGCGGCCGTTTCCTTACGACTCCGTCAACGACTTTCAACCCAAGCTGAAGAGTGGGATCGTTTGGGACGTGATCCAGGCGCATTGCTGCGCGGCACACAGCTCATCGATGCAAAACAGTATGATGACTTAAGCCCGTTGGAAACTGAATTTGTTACCATTAGTGAAGAAACAATAGAACAAGAAGAGATGGAGAAAGAAAAAGCACGTTTGCGTGAATTAGAGCAAGCAAAAGCATTGGCTGAAGAGCAAAAACGTGCGGCTGATATTGAACGACAGCGTGCTGAAGCGGAACGGCAACGCGCTGAAGCATTGGAATTAGCAACGGGTCGTACACGGCTGTTCAACATCGCCTTGATGGTAACATTGGGGTTAGCTGTGGGTGCCATCTTCTTATTTGTGCAAGCGAATCAAGCACAAAGTGCAACAATTGATGCACAAGCAACTGCCCAAGCTGAAAGTAATGCACGCATCGATGCACTCAATGATGCCGCGACAGCCGTTGCTGGGCAGGAGATGGCCGTCGCCGCCCAGGCTGTAGCCGTAGAAGAACGAGATGAAGCTGTGGCTGAACAGGCAACTGCCACAGCACAAATTGCTACCAGTGAAGCGTTTAACATGGCTCGGTCTACAGAAGCGGCTAAGGTTGAGGAAACGGCCGTTGCCGCCACAGCCACCATTCAATTTGAAAGCGCACAGGCAACCGCCACAGCACTTTCCGCACCTACATCAGAAACAACCCCAAGCCAATCTGACACCGCAACTGCAACACCTTCCACTGAAATGATCATGGAACAATACGCCATTGACGCCCAGTTAAACACCATCATTCGTGATGAAGATGGGGTCACAATGCTTTTCATTACAGGTGACACCTTTGACATGGGTGCTGGACGAGGCGACAGTGCCGCCAATACCGATGAATGGCCCCAACACGAAGTCACACTCGATAGTTTTTATATCGATCAAAAGGAAGTCACCGTTCGTCGATATGCTAGATTCCTCAATGATTTGGGCAGCTATCGCAGCAGTTGTGATGGGAGTTTTTGTGTTTTTACCGGTGCTGAAACGATTTTCACCTCGCTGCTCAACAATTTTAGCACGTTTGAATCGTGGCCCAGTTATGAGACAATGCCTGTGAATCAGGTCAGTTGGGCTGGAGCCAGCGCTTATTGTGATTGGGTTGGGGCACGACTGCCAACTGAGTCTGAATGGGAATATGCTGCGCGGGGATTAGACGGCCGTATTTATCCATGGGGCAATACACCACCCAATCCGACATTAGCAAACTACAACTTGTTGGACAGTGCTGCCCTGGACGACCTCACCTTCTCACCCCTTGAACCAGTCGACTCCTATCCTGATGGAACCAGTCCATTTGGGGTTTTGGGCATGGCCGGTGGTGTCATGGAATGGGTTGAAGATTGGTACAGCGACACAGCTTATGAAAATCCACCACGTGATGGCAGTCCGTATCGTGATGATGCCAGCGGCGAACGTGTCTTGCGTGGTGGGACATGGAACAGTCCTGCTGCGGACATCCGCACCACAACTCGTTTTCACCTGCCGCCAAAAATATCCAATCCTAATTCTGATGCTGAAGTTTATTGGGGAGTCGGTTTTCGCTGCGTACGAGATGCTGACTAATGACAGACGCTTCCCCATATCCATCATTGGCCGTGCTGCACGGCGTACACCGGGAACTTGTTGCCCGTCGTCGCCAGGGGGTTGATGATGCTTTTTTGCAGGATGTGACGGACTTCATCTTGCGGGGGAGTGCCAGTGGGCAAATTCTTGAAGCAGATGATGAACGTTGGGATGCACAAAATCTGCTAGATTATTGGTCAAATGAGCTGTTTCATAACGAACGTGTTGGTCCCGATGCAACATTAGCTGAATACAATCCCGATGCGGCTCCGCTTCTCAGTGACGCGCAATGCCCATACCTAGGTTTGGATGCGTTTAGCGGTGCAAAACACGACTATTTTTTTGGGCGAGATGATATGGTTGCCGATATGCTGGGTTTGTTGGAAAACGGCCGTTTTCTAGCTATCGTCGGCCCTTCCGGCAGCGGCAAATCTTCGACCGCTCTGGCTGGATTGCTGCCCCAAATAGAGGCCGGTGCGCTGCCCAACAGCGATCAATGGCAGGTGCTGCCACCTATCATGCCCGGGGCAACGCCGCTAGACAATCTTGCCCACATTATTCATACGCCGCAAACACCTCTCCATGAAGTTATTGAAAACATTGTCAAAGATCGCAGCTACCTGAGCCAACAGCTTAATCAACAGGCTCAATTAGGAGCCGTGTTACTGATCGATCAGTTTGAAGAGCTATACACACTGTGCCACAATGATCAGCATCGACGCATTTTCATTGACAGTTTGTTGGGCGTGCTGCAAAGTCCCGACAATCCACATCGAGTGATTATCACGATGCGCAGCGATTTGGAAAGCAATTTAATGAGAACGGCCGTTTTCCAAAGCTACTTTGCCCAACACCAGGTGCGCCTCACCCCAATGGACGCCTCTCAACTGCGTAAAACAATTAAAAAGCCAGCCGATCTGGTCGGATTAAAATTTGAGGAAGATTTAATCGATCAATTGATACGAGATGTGCTGGGCGAACCGTCCGCCCTTCCCCTGCTGCAATTCACGCTGCTAAAACTATGGGAAAATCGAGATAGAAATCGGATCACATGGTCTGCCTATCGTCATTTAGGAGGCGGTCGTCGGGCGTTAGCAAATAGCGCCGATACATTTTTCAACAATCTTCCCGCCGCAGACCGACCCGTTGTGCGAGATATTTTGCTGCGGCTGGTTCTGATTGGACAAGGGCGCAGTGTAGCGCGTGATCGCATTCTTAGACATGAGCTTTACACAATCAACGCACCCAAAAACCATATCAACCAACTGCTCCTGCAATTGATCTCGGCTAGATTAGTGCGACTCATCCAAAGTAAATTTGAAGATGAAGACAAAGTTGAATTAGCGCATGAAGCGCTGCTCACCCATTGGCCACGCCTGGTGGCCTGGATTGAAGAGTCACGCGTTACTCATCGCCGCAGGTTGCAACTAACAGCGATGGCACAGCAATGGGCAACCTTAGATCAGGACCCCAGTGCATTGCTGCGCGGACTTCTTTTGGAAGAAGCTCAGCAATATCATGATCTGGACGATAGTGAGACAGCGTTTTTAGAGGCAAGTATTCAAGAACGCAATCGCGCCGAATTACAACATGAACAAGAGCGTAAACAGCAGTTACAACAGGTCAAAGCATTGGCAGATGAGCGGCAGCTACGACTGGGAGAGAAAGTGCGCATGACGCAATGGTTGAGTGCTGTGTTAATTGCGCTGGCGATTGTGTTTGCCGTTGCGGTTGTTGCCGGGTTGTCAGCTGCCAGAAATGCCACAACTGCTCAGGAAAATGAAATGACGGCCGTTGCCAGTGAAGGCACAGCCATTGCCAATGGCCGACTTACCGAATCGCTGCGTGAAACGGCCGTAGCCAATGCCGCCCAACTGGCAACAGCCGAAGCCAACGCACGGTCAGAACGTGACCAGGCAACAGAAAATGAACAACTGGCGATTTTAGCAGAGGAAACAGCCGTTGCCAGCTTCATCGCGGCTGACCATGCTCGGGCCACTGCCGAATCCAGCGCCCGCGAAGCAGACATCCAGTTTCGGCTGGCAACTGCCCGCGAACTAGCCAACGCCGCGCTAGACCAACTCGATAGCAATCCACAATTGAGTTTATTGCTGGCCATGGAATCTGCCTTTTTCCCACTGGCTACCGGGCAAGACCCACCGGTAGAATCAGCGAACATCTTGTATCAGGCCTTGATTGCATCGCAACGGTTGCGGGTTTTATCAGGCCACACAGATTGGGTAACCGATGTTGCTATCAGTCCAAACGGGGAATGGATTGCGACAGCCAGCAATGACGGTACGGCTCGCATTTGGCATTCAACAACCGGGCAAATAGCACAACGCTTAGAGATGCATGTTGGTGCGGTAAATAGTGTCGCATTTAGCAGCGATGGCAGCCGTTTAGCTACTGCCGGTGCTGATGGATTTGTGTTTGTGTGGGATACAGCCAGCTACGAACTGCTGGCGGCTTTGCCAGACGAAGAGAAAGGGGGGGTGCAAACGGCCGTTTTTCAACCCGACGGTCGACGATTGGCGGGGATTTATGTAGATACGTACATCCGCATCGGG
>QQUD01000117.1 GCA_008501785.1 Chloroflexota bacterium | reverse complement strand
CGATGCCACCAGAGGCAGGGTCTACCTGGTTGTTGGGACGCAGCATGATGCTGGGGTGGGGGTTCTTGAGTGCATTAGCGGCTGCATATTTGATTTTGCGGCGGCCAACGGCTCATTTGATTGCGGGAGCGGTGGTGATCGTGGGTCTCATTGGTGCGCTGCCGGTGTTGTTTGCCGGTGAGGTGGTGGCTGGGTTGATAACGGCCGTTATCAGCACCTTCCTCCTCTACCTGCTTTGGGACAAAAGCTGGCAAAACACCCTCCTTCCGGTAGCGATGATGGCCGCAGTCTCTTTAATTATTGGCTTTCTTTACATTTACCTGCATGCATTTTTGCTGCGAAATTCTCTTTTCTTTCAACCTACGACAAACATTGAGTCGATGGAGCAGTTACTTTCGTTTCGTGTGCTGGAGGCAAGTCAGGCCGCTGGATTTATCACAGCGCTTTATTGGTTTGTATTTGCAATGATTGTGGCGGCTGCATTTGTGCTTGGGTCTGGCTTTAAACAACGTCAGCGACAGCAGCAAGGTTTGCAACCAGGCTACATGGTATTGATTGCAGCAGTTGTCATTTTGCCGTTTTTAATTGCCAACACAAATTTGCATGTCATTCAGGCTGATATGATTTACAAACGCGGGCGATTCTATGACAATCAGGCGTCTGGCGAAGGCAATCCTGAGATGTGGGATACGGCCATTGCCATTTACAAAGAGGCGCTGAATCGAACCCCACGTGAAGATTTTTACTTTCTCTTTTTAGGGCGTGCTTTGTTGGAACGTTCAACAATTGCGGAAGATGAGATTGAGCGGACGACATTGTTTGTTGAAGCCGAAAATCGCTTGAAGGAAGCACAAACTATTAATCCATTAAACACAGACCATACGGCGAATTTGGCGCGTCTGAATACGCGGCGTGTGCCTGCGGCGTCAGATGGCAGCGAACGGCAGGAACGCATTGACACGGCTGAAGCGTATTATCAAGACGCGCTTAAGCTCAGTCCGCAAAATTCTGTGATTCGCAATGAATATGCGCGGGTGGCACTCGATTTGAAGCAAGATTGTAATCAGGCGATTGAGGTGTTTACGGAGTCGGTGACGATAGATCCGTTTTATGAGGAAACCTATTTTAGTTTGGGAGATGTATACGGCCGTTGTGCTGCCGAACGGCCAGAAGATGAACGAGAAGATTATTTAAACACGGGGCTTGACTTTGTTGAACAAGGGCTGAACCTGAAGGCGAATGATGCTCGTGCGTGGCTGCGGGCGGCTAACTTGTATGAAGAGTTGGGTTTGATTCAAGAATCAATTGATGCATATGAAACGCTGCAACAGCTTGACCAACGCCAGCAATTGGCAGCTTCGTGGCGGATTGATATGAAACAGGCTGAACTGTATGTGACCCTTGGTGATGAAGCAACCGCGCAGGCGATTGCAGAACAAACGCTGCTTATCGCTCCGGCTGATGCGGCACCGAGTATTCAGCTCTTTTTGTCACAGCTATTAGGGACAGCGGGGGATAGTTCAACTGCTTTAGAGCATGTGGGCGGGGAACGGCCGTTAGCCACCCTCGACCCTCTGGCTCGGAATGAATACTTTGACGCCTATCCGCCCATCATCATCAATCAAAACAACCAATATGAAGCTGTGATCACCACTGAAAAAGGCGAAATGCGCTTTCAGTTATTTGCACAAGCATCTCCATTAGCTGTCAATAACTTTGTCTTTTTGGCTGAACAAGGATATTACGATGGCTTAACCTTCCATCGTGTTTTGCAAGATTTCATGGCACAAGGTGGCGATCCAACCGGACAGGGAGGTGGCAATCCTGGTTATATGTTTGTCAGTGAAGTGGATAATGGATTGTCATTTGATCGGAGAGGGTTGTTGGCGATGGCCAATGCTGGCCCCGATACCAATGGCAGTCAATTTTTCGTCACATTTGCACCTGTTCCAGGCTTAAATGGACAATATACGATCTTTGGTGAATTAGTGGGTGGTGATGAAACTTTAAGTGCCATCACCCTCCGTGATCCAGAAGCGTCTCCTGATTTCTTAGGTGACCAGATTGTGCGCATTGATATTGTTGAGATTACGAATTAGTGTTACTCAGGTGCGACGCACTTCTGAAGTGCGTCGCACCTGAGCTGGACAAATATGCTTGCAATTATAATTATTTTTCTGATTGCTCTCTCTTTAGCCCTGGTGGGAACACCCTGGATTAGAAAGCTAGCATTTCTAATTGGGTTTGTTGATGAGCCGGAAAAGCGTAAAAATCACAGTACACCGATGCCATTAATGGGCGGCGTTGCTATTTTTGGTGCGGCCGTTGCGGCCGTTTCGCTGTTTTCATCCCAAATGCCTGATTCTGTGGCTGGGGTGCTGATTGCTTTGAGCGTTGTGGCGTTGGTTGGCCTGCTTGATGATCGATATAACTTGCCTGCCTGGGCAAAATTGGCGGGGCAGTTTGTTGGCTTTTTGGTATTGGCGTTGTATGACATTCGTGTACATTTACCGGTGCCAGATGTGATTAATTATTTAATTACTTTTATTTGGTTGGCAGGCATCAGCAATGCGATTAATTTTTTAGATAATATGGATGGATTGAGCGCAGGCATTAGCGGCGTATCGGCTTCCTTTATTTTGCTGTTGGGTTTGCAAAATGAGCAGATTTTGGTGTCGGCAATGGCTGCGGCCGTTTTAGGCGCTTGTATCGGTTTCTTACGCTTTAATTTTAAACCGGCCAAAATTTTTATGGGAGATGCAGGGGCACTATTCTTGGGGTTTGTGTTGGCGCTGTTGAGCTTGCAGCTCCGGTTTCCTGAAAATGTGTCATTTGTGACATGGATGGTGCCGGTTTTTATTTTGGGTTTGCCTATTTTTGATATGACGCTGGTGATTATTTCACGTTTGCGGCGTGGGGTGAGTCCGAATACGCCGGGTAAAGATCATACGAGCCACCGCTTGTTAACGTTGGGGTTTAGCCAGCGAGAGGCGGTGTTGATTTTGTATTTGGTGAGTGGTGTGATGGGGCTGATTGGTATTTTTATTACTGAGGCGACATTGCTTGAAGGATATGCGATTGGTGGGGGAACGGCCGTTTTAGCACTTTATCTGATTTTTAGGATAGATCGACAGGGATAACACAGAACATTTTCAAAAATATAGGAGGCTATCGTGGCAAAAAAACAAGTATCGACCCCTTCTGTGCGCAAGCGACGGGAGGAATTGAAACAGAAGAAGCAGCAGCAAAATCGGATGATTATGATAATCGGTGGGGTGTTGGCGGTTGTCGTGATTGTTTTTGTTGTCTGGCAGCTTTGGCCGTCAGATGAAGCGGCAGATGCAGGTGCAGGTGCAGGTGTTGTGGTTGAGGGGGAACGGCCGTTAGCCGCGCTCCCTGCTGCCGAACGAAATGATTATTTTGATGCGCCGCCAGAAAACATTTTAGAGCCAGGGATTGACTATCAGGCAATCATTCGCACAGAAAATGGCGACATCACGCTCGATTTGTTTGAAGATGTGGCCCCCATCACGGTGAACAGCTTTGTTTATTTGGCCAATCAAGGGTTTTATGATGGCACCACTTTCCACCGCGTGCTGCAAGATTTTATGGCGCAAGGTGGCGATCCCAGTGGGACAGGGGGCGGTGGTCCTGGGTATGAGTTTGTCAATGAGACAGACAATGATTTGGCATTTGATCATCGGGGTGTATTAGCGATGGCAAACGCTGGCCCCGATACCAACGGCAGTCAATTTTTTATCACATTTACGGATTATCCCTCGTTGAACGGTGGATACACAATTTTTGGCGAAATGATGGAAGGGGATGATGTGCTGTCAGCAATCTCGCTGCGCGATCCGCAGACGGCGACCACCGACGGTGATAAGATAGTTCGGATTGATATTGTTGAGAAAGAATTCGAATAAAAAAGAAGATTCGCGCAAAATCGCAAAGTTGCAAAGTGAGAAAAGCATTCGCGTCTTTGCGTCTTTGCGTAAAATCAAATATGCAGTAGTGTTAATAATTGAATGAGTAACGAAAAAGATGTAACGGCCGTTATCGACGCCATCAAGCAATCTAAAAAGTATCGAGATACCAGCGCTGAAACCATTCGGGAGCTGGCGATTGTAGCGTTGCAGCAGCACAAAAAGCCAAAAGGAGCCATCAAAGCCGTACGGAAACGACTGCACAGCATCATGGCCCCTTATTTGGGTGATCCGGTTTATGAAGAGGCGGCGGAAAAGTTAGCGGCCGTTTTCGCCACCGGCAACAAAGCTGCCATCAAAACAGTCTGTGCCGACATTCTGTACACACATCTGTCAACACGGGAGCGACAGCCACTGCTGGATACTTTTTATCCGCGAATATTTGAAGTGACAGGCAAACCAACCTCGTTAATGGACATTGCCTGTGGGTTAAACCCGCTAGCATTCCCTTGGATGGGGATGGAGGTGCCCATTGATTTTTGGGCATACGACATCCATGAGCCGCGTATTGCATTTCTCAACCATTATTTTAAACTGCAAGGGTTGCCACAGTTGGCCTTGTTGCAAGATGTAGCGCTGCAATTTCCGCAAGAAAGAGCAGATGTGGCGCTGTTTCTTAAAGAGATGCCTAGATTTGAACGGAATTATCATGGACAAGGACGGCCGTTATTGGAAGCCATCAATGCACGGTGGCTGGTCCTCTCCTACCCGACCATCAGCACACACGGCGGGCGCAACCTGACAAACCGCTACCGTGAATTTATGGCCCAACTGCTCGATAGCAAACCCTGGCCCGTCACCGAACTCATGTTTGAGGGCGAAATGGTTTTTTGTATCGACAAAGAGTCGGCTGACAGCTGATAGCTGATAATTGAAGGCAATCTTTATGCAACGCTTTTTTATTCCACAGCCAAACGGGTATCAGATTGACCAGACCATCGTTTTTTCTGACGAGGTGGCGCATCAGGTGCGCAATGTGCTGCGAATGGGTGTGGGGGAGTTGGTTTGTGTGTTGGATAATGAGGGCGGGGTGTATGAGGTGGGGGTAACGGCCGTTTCACGCAATCAGGTCACTGGTAAAATCCTATCCAAACAGGCGGCTTGGGGCGAACCAGATGTGCAAGTGACGCTTTATCAAAGTCTGACTAGACGAGAAAAATTTGAGTGGGTGCTGCAAAAAGGAACAGAACTTGGGATTCGTAACTTTATTCCTATTGTCACTCAGCGTTCTTTGGTGCAAGATATTACGATCAAACCACGCAAGCTGGCGCGGTGGCAGAAGATTGTAATGGAAGCCGCTGAACAATCCCAACGAAGCATTATGCCAAAAGTAAGCAGCCCTCTGCTGTTTGCAGAGGCAATACATCAGTCCCAGGCCAATGATCTGTCTTTGATTGCCTGGATTTTTGAGAGAGGCTCAAATGTTGAGAAAGACCCAAATATTGAGAAAGACTCAAATTTGAAAGCAGTTCTTAATCGATGGCCATCTCTTAAAACCGTAGCATTATTTATTGGCCCTGAGGGGGGATTTGCGGAAGCGGAGATTGAAAACGGCCGTTCTCATGGACTGGTTCCATTTTCACTGGGACCACGTGTTTTACGCACAGAAACTGCTGCTCTTGTTGCGTCCACACTTATACTACACGAATTGGGTGACCTTGCATAAGAGGCGTCGATGAATAATGCTCAACACAATCAATTAGAATCCCAGAGTTCGGCCCAGGGAATTTCTGACCAACTTTCACGCTTGTATGAAGCAGAACGGCAAAGGCGACAAGAATCAGATACATTGAGAACGGTCATTTCGGCTTTGACTTCAACACTGGAGCTGGATCAACTGCTTGGCCTAATCCTTGAGCAATTGGCAAACGTAATTACATATCATAGCGCTACTATTTTTCTTTCGGATGAAGGTAGTTTGCAAGGTATGGCTTGTAGAGGTATTCCAGCTCCTGAAACTGTGATTGGGCAAACGTTTCCAACAGATGATCAGCTTTTTAATTTTGTGCTTGAGAAAGAGCGGCCTGTTTGGTTATCTGATGCATCGCTGGATGATCGCTTTTCTGGATGGGGCGAAACGAAAACTGTTCGTGGCTGGATGGGGGTGCCTTTAATTACCAGGGGTGAATTTATTGGATTAATGACCATTGACAGCGAACAAATTGATGCGTATGGTCCCGAAGATGTGAAAATGATCCAGCCGTTTGCTGATCAAGCAGCCCAGGCAATTGAAAATGCACGCCTCTATGATCAAGTGCAGCATCATGCGGGAGAGTTGAAAATGGCGCTGAATAAACTGCAAGATGCGCAGCAACAGCTTGTTCAGCAAGAGCGATTGGCGGCGGTAGGGCAATTGGCAGCTGGTATTGCGCATGATTTTAATAATATTTTGGCTGTGATTGTTTTATATTCGCAGTTATTGCAGCGCACAGCAAACTTAACGATGATAGATCAAAGTCGTGTGCAAACAATTGTTGAGCAAGGGGAACGTGCAACGGGCCTGATTCAACAGATTTTAGATTTTAGTCGGAAGTCAATTATTGAAAAACGGCCGTTATCACTCACTATTTTCCTCAAAGAAATGGAGATGCTGCTCAGACGTACATTACCTGAGACAATCGATATCTCAGTCGCTAGTGACGAGGATGGGTATGAAATTCAGGCAGACCAGACCAGTATTCAACAACTATTGATGAATTTAGCCGTGAATGCACGGGATGCCATGCCCAATGGGGGTACACTCCGT
>QQUD01000121.1 GCA_008501785.1 Chloroflexota bacterium | reverse complement strand
GCCGTCATCCTGCACATTACTCACTGCATTCAGCAGCGACGTCATCAGCACATCAACAGGCGGCATCACCGTCAGACCCTGCAAACGAGAGGCAACCACCGTCAAATCGAGTCCCGTTCGTTGCAGCGCTTCTACCAGATAAGCAAAAAAACGGATGGGATCGTTGTCGTTTTCGTCAAGGGACAACCAGGCAAAGTTAGAATTGTTGATTGTTGATTGTTGATTGTTGATTGTTAATGACGGCAGCCATTCGGCGGCGAGGGTGGTTTTGCCGTAGCCAGCGGGGGCTGAGATGAGGGTGAGAATACGGCCGTTTTCCACCCCCACATCCAGCTTTTGCCGCAGCCGTTCCCGCCCCACCAGATCAGACCGCACCCATGGCTTATAAAATTTGGTCGTCAACAGCTCCATAAACGAACTCCCGGACTATACTAAGACAAAAATATCAAAGCCACACCCGCAATAGCGGCTGCCGACCCTGCTACACCACGCAAACTGATCGGCTTTTTCAAGATAAAGTATTCTACCGGAATCAACATAATTGGGGGAAGTGCCATCAACGTTGAAGCTATCCCTAATCGCGCATATTGAATGGCTACCAAAGACAGCCATATTCCCAAAAACGGCCCGACAAACGATCCCGCCACAATTGCAGGCATTGCCTGCCGGTTGCGCCACTGCGCAATCGTGTGTTTCGCTTCTCCTTGCACAGCCGCCACTAACCATAGCACCACCATCGCCACGAAAATACGAATCGTCGTCGCCGACACGGTTGAATAGTCACCCACCAGGCCATATTTTGCCGTCACCAAATTGAGCACCTGCCCCACCGCGCCACCCAATCCAAACCAAACACCTCGTTTGTAATCTCGTTTATCGTTATCAGATTGGTTTGCCTGCTTTTCTGTCACGACCCAACCAACCGCCGCCACTGTCAATACAACGCCCAAAATTTCTATCGCCGTCAAAGTTTCACCAAACAGCAACCAACCAAACACCGCGCTAATAATCGGCACCGTCGCCATCATCAACGTAGACAAACGCGCTCCCAACAGCACGAACGATTTAAACAGCAAACTGTCCCCTATCACCAACCCTAACACGCTGGACACGGTAAACCAAAACCAGCGAAATCCTTCTGCCTCAAAGGGAAACCAACTCCCTTCGAGCAGCAGATGTGAAATCATCAAAAACAGCATAGCAAACAGCAGTCTCGTGCGATTCACAACTTGTGAACCAACCAGTCGCCCACTGTAGCTAAAAAATGTAGCTGTGCCAGACCAACAAACGGCCGTTCCCAGCGCCGCCAGCTCACCTAAAAATGGAATCAACATAACCGCTCCGTTTCTCAACCGTGTTATAATACGCCTAAATCAGACCAGTGAGAAAACAAAACGTTTGCAGCGCTTTGTTATCCCAGGACAAAAAACATGATGTTACCAGAAGCGCAACCCTCCGCACACTCATCCACACCAAAGCGCCAAAAAACAGATTATCAAACGTACCTGGATATGGCCGGGGAATCTCAAATCATAGAATGGGTAGACGGGGAGGTCATCACATACATGCCGCCAATGGATTATCACCAAGACATTGCTCGTTTTTTAAGTGTGCTTATTGATTCGTTTATTAGCTATTTCAGCTTAGGTATCTTGCGCTTTGCACCTTTTGAAGTAAAACTTTGGCCTGATGGCCCTTCTCGTGAGCCAGATATTCTTTTTATCAGTCAAGAAAATCTGTCAAATCTCACCCCTCAACGCTTTCAAGGTGGTCCTGATCTGATCATCGAGATTGTGTCTACAAGCAGTGTGGTTGAAGATCGGGTACGCAAACTGACCCAATACGAGCAGGCTGGTGTGCACGAATATTGGATTATTGACCCCCGCCAACACCAACAACAAGCCGATTTTTACCTTTTAGATGAAAATGGCGCTTACGTCTCTGCGCCAATCAGTGAAGACGGCGTGTATCATTCAACCGTTTTGCCAGACTTCTGGCTAAAATTAGCCTGGTTGTGGGAATCCCCCTTGCCAAATCCCCAACTGGCGCTGGCTGAAATCATGACCACAGTCGAATCGCTCTCACCGAAAGCGAAAGAAACGTATCAAGCATTGTACGATCTCTTGAGCAATCATTAATCCCTATGCAAATTGAATCAATTGACCAACTGCAAACTTCCCTGCAAGCACAAAATTATGTGGCGGATCGTGGATTGGCAACGGCCGTTTTCCTATCCCTCAAACTACAACGCCCCCTCTTCCTCGAAGGAGAACCGGGCGTCGGCAAAACCGAAGTGGCCAAAGTGCTGGCCAAATTACTCAACACAAAGCTAATTCGCCTGCAATGTTACGAAGGGCTTGATGTAAACCACGCCGTTTACGAATGGAACTACACGCGCCAAATGCTGCATATTCGCCTGCTAGAATCTCGCGGCGAACAGGCGCAAGATGCCGAACTGTTTGGGCCGAACTTTTTGTTGGAACGGCCGTTACTGCAAGCCATTCGTCATACACGGGAAGAGGGAGAAACGGCCGTTCCCGTCCTCCTCATCGACGAACTCGACCGCAGCGATGACGAATTCGAAGCATTCCTGCTCGAACTGCTCTCCGACTTCCAAATCACCATTCCCGAAATTGGTACAATCACAGCAAAACAGCCGCCCATCGTCATCCTCACCTCCAACCGCACCCGCGAAATCCACGACGCCCTCAAGCGCCGCTGCCTCTACTACTGGATCGATTATCCCACCTTCGAAAAGGAAGTCGCCATCGTCCATGCCAAACTGCCCCACGCACCTACCCAACTGGCAAACGAAGTCACCGCCTTCATCCAAGAACTGCGCCACATAGACCTTTACAAACTCCCCGGTATCGCCGAAACACTCGACTGGACAAGAGCACTAATCGCCCTCGACCAACAAGCCCTCACCCTCGAAATCGTCCAAGACACCCTCGGCGTGATTCTCAAATACCAGGACGACATTACACTAGTTTCAGATGGCACAGCAAAAAATATTTTGGAAAGAATCAGAAGCAAATAATGAATTGTGAATAACGAATTGTGAATGGTGAATGAACTCCCCAACTTCACAATTCATTATTCACAATTCACAATTCATTATTTTTATGTCTACCTCCAACTCCGGTCACCTCCTCCAAAACCTCCTCCTATTCGGACGTTTACTCCGTGCATTAGGCATGGACATAAATCCAGGTCGCATAATCGATTTGGTAAATGCACTGCAATTTGTGGAGATTGGGCGCAAGTCTGATTTTTATTACACAACTCGCAGCTTACTAGTCCACCAGCATGAAGATTTGCCGCTTTTTGACCAAGCGTTTGAGCTTTTTTGGCGCAAGCCTGATGGCACATCGATTCCGTTTGGGTTGATGAAACGGCCGTTTCCCACCCCCACTTCTCCACAATTCACACCACCCAATCTGCCGCAACCCAACGACAACAATCTCGCTCAACTAATCATCAAAGCCACCCACACCTACAGCCAGCGCGAAATTCTTCGTCACAAAGATTTCAGCGAACTGACTGCCGACGAAGCCAAATCGCTAAAACAGTTCATGGCCGAACTGGTGTGGGAATTAGGACTGCGGCGCACACGACGGCATAAAGGGGGAAACGGAAACCACCTCGACCTGCGCCGCACCTTCCGCCAAACCCTACGCACCGGTGGCGAACTGCTCGAATGGCCGCGCCGCACACCAAAATTCAAACCACGCCCGCTTATCATCCTCGCCGACATCAGCGGCTCCATGGAACCATACACGAGACTGCTGCTACAATTCATCTACAGTCTGGCCGCTGGCCTCACCCAAAACGTCGAAGCATTCGTCTTCAGCACCCACCTGACCCACATCACTCGTCAACTCCACAGCCGCGAACTAGATCGGGCGCTCGCCGACATTTCCCGCCAAGTCACCGACTGGTCCGGCGGCACCCGCATCGGCGCAGCCCTAAAAACATTCAACTACGACTGGGGGCGGCGTGTGCTGGGTCGTGGTGCCGTCGTCCTGCTGATCAGCGATGGCTGGGACAGAGGCGACCCCGACTTACTCAAACGCGAAATCGGCCGCCTGCACCGCAGCTGCCACCGGCTCATCTGGCTCAACCCCTTACTCGGCTCCCCAAACTACGAACCACTCACACGCGGTATGCAAACCGCCCTGCCCCACATCGACGACTTCCTTCCCGTCCACAACCTAGCCAGCCTCGAAGACCTGGCCGAACATTTAGCAGGATTGGTGGGAAATAAACAGAGGCAGAGACAGAGACAGAAAAAAGAAACGTGCGCGATCTCTTCCGTCCGTGGGATTAATTCTTAAATTAGAGGTCAACTATGAACGCATTCGAAATTGATCATGCGATGAAGGTAGTAGAAAAAGCGGTACGGCCGTTTCCCAAAGCCGCCATGTTCGAACTGCACGAAGAAGGATTCACCACCCCCTTCGAACAGCTCATCGGCTGCATACTCTCCATCCGCACCCGCGACGAAGTCGTGCTGCCTACCGCCCGCCGCCTCTACGCCCAAGCCCGCACCCCTGCCGCCATGCAAGCACTCGGCATCCAAGGCATCGACAACCTCATCAAAACCGTCAGCTTCCACGAACGTAAGGCCGCCCAAATTCACGCCATCGCCACCCAACTCGTCAACGACTTCAGCGGCGAACTGCCCTGCGACCGCGACCTCATCCTCTCATTCAAAGGCGTGGGTCCTAAATGCGCCAATCTCGCTTTAGGCATTGCTTGTGGCGAGCAGTTCATCAGTGTCGATATCCACGTCCATCGCATCGCCAATCGCTGGGGCTACATCGCCACCACCACACCCGAAAAATCAATGAACGCCCTCACCACCACCTTACCCAACCGCTACTGGATCGAAATCAACCGGCTGCTGGTCCCCTTCGGCAAGCATATCTGCACCGGTCCTCGCCCAAAATGCAGTACCTGCCCACTCAACACCCAATGCCCCCGCATTGGCGTGACCAGTTTTCGTTAATCAACATGCTTTAGAGGAGCCATGAAATCTAAAAAAATCCTGCTCATTTTATTTATTTCAATCATCGTCATCATTTGTAGCTGCCTCATTTTTCTCACTTCACCCTATGGGCAATGCATTGATTTTCTCAGTGGATATGTGCCAGAGTCAGCTCGGGACCAACTCATCAGCCGCTTTGTAAAAGCAGCTATTAATCAAGACGAAGAAACTTTGTTAGCCACTAGCAACGAACCTGTTGCAGCAATGATGCTTGAACTCCAACCCGAGCTATCAGAACAATATACAGTCACATATATTGATAATTTAGCGGGTCTTTACGAGTATCGTATCAAGTTTAATTCGGGCCTCGAACTGTACGTCAACATTTACGGAACATGGCCAACTTGCCCCGATTTCAATGTTACAGAAGATGAAATCATTCAAAACATATCAGTCAACTCAGTTCAAAATATAACAGAACCATAGGCAAACATTATATGGACGGGATTTCTTGGGTTGATATACTCTATCGTATTCGCAAAGTCCATGAAGCACATTTTCAATACAAATTAAATGCGTAGGGGTGAGGCAATCGGGAGACAATGCTATTTGCTTTAGTCCACAATCTCCCCGATTGCCCCACCCTTACAAAACGTATTCTGTGTTAATTTTAAGAAGGGAAAAAGATGAAAGAAGTCATTTCAGACATCCAAAAATGGCAAAAACACAATAAACCCATCGCCATCGCTACGGTCATTCAAACCTGGGGATCATCGCCGCGCAAGGTGGGTGCAAAAATGGCGCTGACACCAGAGAACGAGATCAGCGGCTCGGTTAGCGGCGGCTGTGTGGAAGGCGCTGTTTATGATGAAGGACTTGAGGTGTTGGAAACAAAACGGCCGTCTCTCCTTCATTTCGGTGTAGCCGACGATACCGCCTGGGAAGTTGGGCTGGCATGTGGCGGCACCATTGAGATTTTTGTCGAGCCGCTGCACAGTGACATCTTTCATTTCATGCAAAATTTGATTGAGCACGATGCAGCAGGGGCCGCAATGACCGTCATTCGTGGGCCAGAAGCGCTGTTGGGCCGCAAATTGGCTGTGAGCCGTGCCGGAGACAAACTCGGGTCTCTAGGAAGTCTGGCGCTAGATGAAGCGGCGATGATGGCAGAGAAAACGGCCGTTTTCCCCCACCGCGTCCAGCTTACCAAAGACGTCGAAATCTTCATCGACACCGTGCGCCCCTCACAAAAACTAGTGATGGTCGGTGGCGTTCATATCGCCATTGCGCTCACCAGCATGGCCCAAACCATCGGATTCCGCACCATCGTCATCGACCCGCGACGTGCTTTTGGCAGCGACAGCCGCTTCCCACACGTTGACCAACTAATTCAAGCATGGCCGGACAAAGCGTTTGCTGACATTGAGTTGACGCTGGAAACGGCCGTTTGCTTACTCACCCACGACCCCAAAATCGACGACCCCGCACTCAAATCCATTCTCAATTCACCCGTGTTTTACATCGGCGCACTTGGCAGCCGCAAAACCCACGCCCAGCGCATCGAGCGACTACGCAGCTACGGCTTCGACGATACCCAAATCAACCGAATTCATGGCCCCATCGGTATCAACATCGGGGCCAAGACACCTGAGGAAATTGCGCTTTCTATTTTGGCAGAGGTTGTGCAGGCGAGAAATTGATGCAAAGGGGCAAAGGGCAAGGGGCAAGGAAGAAGTTTGGGCTGTGGCTGGTGGTTATT
>QQUD01000071.1 GCA_008501785.1 Chloroflexota bacterium | reverse complement strand
ATTGCGGAGAACGGTGTGCAAAATGCCGCCGTTGCGATAGTAATCTACTTCCACAGGCGTATCCACACGACAAGTTGTTTCAAAAACTATTTCTGTGCCGTCTGCTTGAACGGCTTTGACGGTGATAGTCTGTCCAGGTTTCAAATCATCCGTTAGATTGAGCGTACTGAAGGATTCGGTGCCATCGAGGCCAAGAGTTACGGCCGTTTCGCCCACCTTATACTCAAGCGGCAGCACACCCATGCCCACCAAATTACTGCGATGGATGCGTTCGTAACTTTCAGCGATGACCATTTTTGCCCCTAAAAGCAGCGTCCCTTTGGCGGCCCAATCACGAGAGCTGCCCATCCCATAATCTTTGCCAGACAAAATAACGAGTGATGTACCATCTTCCTTGTACTTCAGTGAAGCATCATACATCGTCATCACTTCACCAGTTGGCAAATATGTGGTCCAGCCGCCTTCAGTGCCGGGAGCCATTTGGTTGCGCAAACGCACATTGGCAAAGGTGCCGCGTGTCATCACCTGGTCATTGCCTCGACGTGAGCCATAAGAATTGAAGTATTGTGGCTGCACGTCTCGATCCATCAGATATTTTGCCGTTGGACTTGTTCGTGAAATAGCGCCTGCGGGTGAAATGTGGTCTGTTGTAATCGAATCTCCAACTTTTACCAGCACATTGGCATTGTTAATATTAGCAATGGGCATCACTTTTGGGGTTAGATCAACAAAAAATGGTGGTTCTTGAATGTAGGTAGAATCTTCTTGCCAATCAAATATTTCGCCACCGCTGACTGGAATCTCGTTCCATTCGTCGCTCCCTTCATAAACATTGCCATATTGCTCACGGAACATTTCGGCCGTAACCGCTGCGGCCACAGTATCTGCAACTTCCTGGCTGGTGGGCCAAATATCTTTCAAATAGACGGGCTGTCCATCTTTCCCTGTGCCAATGGGATCATTTATCAGGTCAATATCAGTCGTTCCGGCCAATGCATAAGCGACAACTAACGGCGGTGAGGCCAGGTAATTGGTTTGAGTTAGCGGGCTAACGCGCCCTTCGAAGTTGCGATTCCCGCTGAGGACAGCCGATGTAACCAAATCGTTTTCTTGAATGGCGTTAGCAACTGGTTCTGGCAATGGACCAGAGTTGCCAATGCAAGTCGTGCAGCCAAACCCGACAATGTGGAAGCCAAGTTCTTCCATATAAGGCAATAAGTTTGCTTTTTTCAAGTAATCTTCTACCACACGTGAACCGGGAGCTAGACTGGTTTTGACGTATGGTTTTACTTTCAAACCGGCTTCCACTGCTTTTTTGGCGACCAGACCAGACCCAATCATGACATAGGGGTTGGATGTATTGGTACAGCTGGTGATGGCGGCAATGACAACTGCGCCGTGTCCAATTTCAGTGTCTGTGCCATTTTTGATAACGGCCGTTTTCTCCAACGCCTCTTCCTGCAACCCAATCCCTTGCGGTCCCACTGGTGCCAACAGCGTTTTGCGATATTGCTTCTTCATGTCTGACAACAAAATGCGGTCTTGTGGTCGTTTGGGTCCGGCCAGACTGGGTAGTACCGTGCCCAAATCTAGTTCAACCACATCGGTGAATTCTGGGTCGGGCATGCCATCGCTGCGAAATAGTCCTTGCGCCTTCGTGTATTTTTCGACCAAATCTACCAATTCATCAGGACGCCCTGTGTTTCGCATGTAGTTCAATGTTTCGTCGTCAACCGGGAAGAAGCCAACCGTTGCGCCATATTCAGGGCACATGTTGGCAATCGTGGCCCGGTCAGCCAATGTCATGTTGCTCAAGCCAGGACCAAAGAATTCGACAAACTTACCGACAACGCCCTTTTCACGCAGCAGTTGCGTCACAAGCAGCACAAGATCCGTTGCCGTGGTTCCCTCCGGCATTTTACCAGTGAGTTTTACGCCAATCACTTCTGGCGTGAGCATGTAAATTGGCTGGCCAAGCATGACGGCTTCTGCTTCAATGCCACCGACACCCCAAGCTAAAACGCCGAGGCCGTCAATCATGGTGGTATGCGAGTCGGTTCCAACCAGGCTGTCAGGAAAAACAACCGTCTCCCCCACCCCATCAGTCTTGCTCATGACCACTTTACCCAGGTATTCGAGGTTGACTTGATGCACAATACCAGTCGCTGGCGGGACAACAGTGAAGTTTTCAAATGCTTTTTGTCCCCATTTCAGGAATTCGTAACGCTCACGATTCCGTACAAACTCTTTTTCGACGTTGATAAACAACGCTGCTGCCGATCCAAAGGCATCAACCTGGACAGAATGGTCAATTACCAAATCAACCGGGACTTGTGGATTGATTTTCTTTGGATCGCCACCAAGACGAGCCATTGCGGAGCGTAAAGCGGCCAGATCGACAACGGCTGGCACCCCGGTAAAATCCTGCAAAATGACGCGGCCCGGTTTGAACGGTAGTTCGTTTTTGACGGGTGCTTTGGCATTATATTTGGCCAGATTTTCGACATCTGCTGGTGTAATCACATAATCGTCGCAGTTGCGCAGCAATGCTTCCAGCAAAATTTTGATGGAAAATGGCAGCTGGTCAATATTGGCGATGTTGGCCAATGCATCGAGCCGATAATAAGTGTAGTCGGTTCCCGGCAGTGTTGCCTTGGCACCAAACTGATCAGATGAGTTGCTCATGGTAGTTACCCCTTTTTTGAAATCGTTGTTGAGGTCGATGACGATAAGATGTCACCTGTCTAGGAGGGTATTATAGCGGAAAAGGTGGAGGGGGAAACGGCCGTTTTCATCGACCAATAGATACACTCATTAGTTCCCAATTTACCATACCAACAAAATGAGAGGCAGGATGATGATCCTGCCTCTATCTGTCTAAATTTACTGAGTGAATGTGCCGCTTTTTGAACAAATACCGTTGCGGTTCTCATCTTGGGCTTCTAGCGTGAATGTGAATTGGGTATTTTCAGGGAAGCCTTTTGAATTAGGATCGTCGGGATCAAACCGCCAGCTTCCTAACATGAATCCATTTTCTCGTGTGTCCACATCATTGGCATCGATGGTGTTCGGTTCGATGAGGTTGGTATTACGGCCGTTTAAACTCCCTTGCACTTTCAAATATAGCCATCGTGTATCTGAAGGCAAATCATCCCACCGAATAAACACATCATTTACCTGGTTATCTTTTGCCCAAACTCTCAGTGAACAACCAGATACAACTGGTGTTTCACCGGTTCCGCCATTTGAAACTGTACTCGTTCTAGGCCAGGTCTGCGGTACATCTTCATCTGAGCCAGCGACAAAATCAACCTTATCACTTTCAACCCATCCTGTGATGCCATTGTCAAGCAGCACCTCATAAAACGAGCTGCCTCGCACTTTGCCAATGGCTTGTACTACTTGTTGATATTTCAAAATTGCAGCTCTAAGATTTTCTGTGCTGGGACCATAATATACATCTACATCCTGTGTATTTGTTCTTAACCGAATAGTGTCAGGTTGAGGAGTTGGTGTAGAAGTATCGGCTGGAGGCGGTTCAGTGTTTATAAGGGTTGGTGGAGCGACCGTTTCATCCACTAAAGGTTCCTCTGAATCAGTAGATTCAGGTTCTGGCGGCTTATCCGCGCCTTGATCTGGTTGGTTTGGTTCAGGCGTTGAATCTTCCAGACCACTTTGTGCTGTTTCTGTTCCTTGTTCTTGAAAAGCTGTCTCTGTGCTGATGAGGTTCTGTGCCTGACTAGTTGCAGTCAGGTTCGCAGCGGAAAGCCCTGATGATATATTTTGTGCTATTGCAATTCCTACTACAACGAGAATCGCTATGATTATGAGTCCACCTACCCCTAACACCTTTTTATTTGGTAAATGGCTGAAAAAATTACCATCATTAGATGGAAGTTGTTCTGTTGGTGACGGTTCCGGTGGAGATGTTTGGATTGTGATATGTTCAACAGGAGATGTCTCATCTGCAACTTGTTCAGCAGAAGGTGTTGCCTCTGTGACTTGTGCAGAGGGTGTTGTATCTACAACTTGCTCAACTGGAGGTGTTGCCTCTTTGACTTGAACAAAAGGTGTTGTATCTGTGTCTCGTTCAACAGAAGATGTTGCATCTACAACTTGTTCAACTTGCGAAGGTGCAGACTTAACTTGCAAGGGTTGAATGTTATCAGAATTAAGTATTTTTTGAGGGGTTTTATTAGGAATATTTTTATGAGGTGATGTTTCTTCAAGTATTCGTTTAGGAGGTGTCCACTCAAATACACGAGGTTCTTCGGATGGAAGAATAAAATCTTTTCCAAATATATTGTCTAATGTATCTTTAGAATTGGGTCTTTTTTCTTTTAGATACGCTCCAAGACTTGAGATGTCCCTGTGCCGTTCAAAGTATAAGATAATTTCCCTTGCAATTATTTCTATGCGGCTATCAGGTGCAACAATTATTTGATAATCTAGACCTAAATCAAATAAAAGGCTTTTTAATTCTTCGATGGAGAAATACTTAACTAAAAAGTTTTTAATTTCCAGGCGGTTTGGGTGAGTATTCATAATTCAATTGACAGATTTTCTTTGATGCAAAAACACTAAGCGAAGTTTAACATAATCAAATGTCAGGAAGTAGTGACATTCATCGCTTATTGATATGATGATATGAAGATGATAGCTGTTTTTTATTGGTGAGATTGGCTTCAGACAAATCAACACCACGCCGATTGGCTCCCTGCAAATTTGCATTGCGCAGATTTGCAGATTGTAAATTGGCTCCCAACAAATTGGCTTGCTGCATATTAGCATGATTCAAATCAGCACCGGATAGTTCAACACCGACCATATTGGCTTTTATGAACGTGACATAAGATAAATTTCCGCCAGCTAACGTGCCACCTGTTAAATCGATGCCGGTTAAATCAGACCCTGACAGAAAAGTGAGGCTGAGGTTGGCTAAACGGCCGTTTACCATACTCAAATTTGCCGCCCGAAAGTTTGCCCCACGCCCATTTGCCAACACCAAAGATGCCCCACTCAAATCAACACTGTCCAAGTTTGAAGAAACTAGCAAGCTACCGCTCAGATCGGCTCCCACTAACGAAGAACAGCGTAACTGTAATTGGGATAAATCAAGAAAACTGAGATCGAGTCCAGCCAGATTGCTGTTCGAAAATCGTTTTTCCCCTTCACTGATTTTGGTAACAATGATTTCACGTGTTAATTGGTTCATAGAACCATAAGTTTAGCGGAAGCACTAATGAAGAACAATCCCATTGAGTGCATGATCTCCGATGCAATGATGAAAACAATAAACTAACATTTTACAATTGATGAAGACCCTTACTTTTTTTGTGGATTTTCTGGTGGAGGTACACGATGCATTTCAAACAAATCATTGATGTGTGCATAGGTTGAGCCAGCTAAACGGCCGATTGGCTGCAACTTTTCGGGCAAGATGTACCCATTCTCGTAAATGTCGTCGCGCACATGGATGGCTTGCACTTCACCGAAAACGGCCGTTCCCCCACCCACCCCTTCCTTCACCACCACCATCTGCTGCAACTTGCACTCAAACGAGAGTGGCGCTTCGGCAACGCGGGGCACTTGAATCGTTTTGCTGGGAGCTGGCGTAACGCCAGCCCATTCGAACTCATCGACATCTGCATCGAATTCAGTAGCGGTCAAATTCATCGCCTCTTTGGTTGCTTCGTTGGTGATGTTGATCACAAATTCACCGGTTTGTTCGATGTTTATTTGCGTATCTTTATTGCGGTTGCGCATGGCCGACCAGCCAGGGCAAAACAGCAAAGTCATCGGGTCGGGACAAACGGCTGTAAAGTAAGAAAATGGTGCCAAATTTAGCTTGCCATCGGCACTGATTGTGCTTACCCATGCAATTGGGCGGGGCACAATCGCGCCAATCATAAATTTGTAGCGATCCTTATTATTGAGGGAGTTAGGGGTTATCAACATGGGTATTCCTGTTTGGAGATTTGAGCTAGAGCTAGAGAAAGAGGGTGAAAGTAGTATGTGAGACGTCTTGGAGAAACGTGGGATCATTTCATCCAAGACGCCCACAATTGCGCGGTTCAGGTAAAATGCATACCTGACCAATTTCAATGCACTTTTGTGACTAGTGATTCGTGGGTTCAAGAAGAGCGACCATCAAAAGGTGTCAGATAAGGAGTTTTGGCCACTTAAGCGCATCACATTGGTAAAAAATAGTTTGTTTATAGAAAAGTTCAGTTAAAGAGGAACGGCCGTTGTCGATTTCATCCGACTCAACACCAAACTCGTTCGCACTTTATCCATGCCGGTGATGGGTGTCAGCATTTCCACAATGAAACGTTTTAAATGCTTCCGATTGCGAATCACAACCTTGAGATGATAATCGTACTCACCTGTGATGTGATAACATTCCAACACTTCAGGCATGTTTTGAATCGCATTGTCAAAATCTTGCACTGCACCTGGTTCATGTCGCTGCAATGACACCTGTACCAGGCACAACATGTCATACCCAACAGCTTCATGATCCACGAGCGTGGCATATTTGTCAATGATTCCCTGCTCCTCTAGCTTACGTAATCGTTTTTGCAAACCAGGTGGCGACAATTCAACACGACGTGCCAATTCTGCCATTGAAATGCGAGCGTCTTGTTGTAAAAAGTTCAAAAGGACGCGATCCAGTTCGTCCAACTGTGTTTCCATATGATTACCACGCAAATTAGAAGTTAAGGATACGAAACACATTGTAAACGAATGGT
>QQUD01000005.1 GCA_008501785.1 Chloroflexota bacterium | reverse complement strand
GTGAGTGAGCATCTTTGGATCGCTTTCGGATCGTGTTGTGCTTAGGATAAGGCTGATGATTAACCTCTTGCAATGCGGTGTGGCGTTGTGTCTGCCGATTGCGTGATAGCCAAACGTAAGGAGAAACAAGCAGGGCATCAGAATTTCAAAAAAAGAAGTGGTCCAATATGTTTAAGATGTTTGATGTGAATGGAGATGGACAGATTGAACAATCTGATCTTGATCAGTTTCACACAAATCTGTATGAAATGCGCGAGATTGGGCCGGGGGATGAGGCGTTTGATGAGTTAAACGGCCGTTTCACCCAATTCGGCCAAGCGTTGCAACAGGTTTCCAACGGGCAGCCTGTTATACTGGATGGTTGGCTGGCATTTTTGACAAATGTTGCTGCCGCTCCGGAAATGTACCAGATGATCCGGCCGATTTCCGAAGCTATTTTTGGTCTTTGGGATTTGAATGGTGATGGTAAGGTAACACTCCAGGAGTATCGGAAGCTGTGTGCTGTGATGCGGTTGGGCGAGGGATATGCCGACCAGATTTTTGCGAAGCTTGATCTAAACAAGGATGAGATGATTACTATGGATGAGCTGATGAAGCTTTCGGATCAGTTTTTTGTCGGTGATGATCCGAATGCGCCCGGTAATCTGTTTTTTGGTCCATTGTAAAATTCGTAAGGGGGAGCTGCTCATTTCAGATTTTGCACAGCCTGTCGATTGTAGGGCTTGTTATGCTATCTGAATGCCTACCCGTTCTAAAAGGCCACGGCACAATTCAGCCTGGTATTTGATGGGTGGCTTATCGGGTCCATGCGAGTCGGACCCCGCACTGATTAGCAAACGATGGCGCTGTGCATACTCCCGATACATCTCCGTTTGGGACGATGTATGCAGTGGATAATAAACCTCCAAGCCGTCAATTGGAACCTCCTGACGGAATTGATCGAGCAGCTCAATATCAAAGGTCATAAAGCCGTCTTTGCGGCCAGGGTGAGCCAGCAGGCACACACCGCCACTCTGGTGCGTGGCCTCGACAACTGCTGCCGGATCGTTTGTTTCAAATGTGCAGCCCGCTTCCGTCATGAGTTTGCCTGCAGAAGGATCGCCAAGACCGTAACCATGTTCCCTGAGAAGTCCAAATAATGCGTGCGGCTGCTGCGAGCTAGGTTTGGCTAAAATAGTTGTCAATGCGTCCGATGGGAAGACAAACCCCTGTTGCTGTAGGGTTTCGTAGACTTCGCGAGAATTCTCTTGCTGACGGTGCAAAAGACTGTGGGACAAGTCTATCAAAGCGTTATCGGCGGGATCAAACCCAAAGCAGAGCAGATCGGTCATCTCGCCCCTCCAGGTGGTGGTCATTTCAATGGCCACGAGTACAGGCAAGTGTTTGTCTGTTGCCAGTTTTTGAATGGTGGCAACAGTATCTGCGCAATCATGATCGGTAATCGCCACTAGATCAAACTGTTCACAGAGCAGATGGTCGAGCAGCGGTTCCAGCGTCCAGCGGCCATCACTGAAAGTGGTATGCAGTTGCAGATCAATCACCGCATCGGGCGTGAGACGAAGACCGGTTGTAGATAAGTTCATTGGGAAATTCTCTCCTGATGGTCGCACATAGACATCCTTCTATCTGTGCAAATTTTAGACCCATAACACGCCACGGAATCCCCTGGCGGCATAGTAAGATTCTGCGCCGTTGTGATAGGTGAAGACATGGTCATAGCGGCGGTCACAAAAGATGGCACCACCGAGCTGTCTAATATCAGCGGGCGTTTTTACCCAGCTTGACGTTTTCGTATCGAAATTTCCAAGTTGCTGCAGTCCTCGATATTGTTCTTCCGTTAAAAGCTCAATACCCATCACACATGCCAAATCAATCGCATTGTTTTCCGGTTTAAATTTTTTCCTTGATTCCAATGCTTCCCGGTCGTAACAAATACTTCTGCGGCCTTTTGGGCTTTCCGCTGCACAATCATAAAAAATGTATGCGCCCGTTTTCACATCATAACCAATCACATCCGGTTCACCGCCAGTGCTTTCCATTGCATTTAGTGACGACAGTTTTTCAGGATGGTCTTCCAGTTTTGCTTGGATGTTGGGCCATTCAAGACCTTTGTGGCGATTCATGTTTTTCTCAAAACGGGTCTTCAATGTTTGGAGCAATTTTTCACCTTGCTCTGGCGATACTTCCAGATTTATCTGAATTTTTGGAATAGGTTTACCACTACCTTTTGCTGGTTTTTTTGCCATGAATTATCTCCTTTTTATTCTCATTTTTGAATACCTACGAGGGTTGAGAATGCAGCCCAAATCTTGTTTAAGCAGCGTTTAGTGGGGCTGTATGTCTTGTTGTGCAGCAAGCTATTTGTCGTCTTCGTAAAAGCTTTGTCCTGGCTGCCGCATTTCGAGAGGAAATTCCTGTAGGAGCCATAAATTGCCATCGGGATCGCTGAAATTTGCAAATTTTACTCCCGACATGTCGGACACTTCACTGATGTCAATGCCTTGCTGAACGAGCGCCTCACGTGCAATGTTGATATTAGCAACAACGAGATGTAACCCTTTGATGGAGCCGGGAATCATGTCGGAAATACCTTCCATGCCTGTACCGAAAACGATTGAACAAGCTGACCCCGGCGGCGTGAATTGAATGATTCTCATTGAGTCAATTGGATAGACATCAACCTCTAAATTAAAGCCTACCTTCAAATAAAATGCTTTGGCTCGGTCAACATCTGAAACGGGGATTGGTACAAGTTCAAGTTTCATGAGGGGCATTGCTGGGGAAGTGTTATTCATTCTTAAATCTCCTTACAATGCGAATTTCGAACATGCGTGCTATTGTGATGTTAGTCTAGCATATTAGACTTGCATTGTCGATATGTCATTTCAACGTTCTGGTAGCCATTTTACAAGTTTAAGTGCTTCTTCAGCCACATGCTCGACAGAGCGGTTTTCATTTGTGATCACAAAATTTTCGATCATTAATTTTTCAAGAATCTTCTCTAGTTGAGTCGTTCTGTTCAAATGCCATGTTAGAGACGCGCCAAGCTCTCGTTTTTTAAGACGAGATTTCCGTACCTCCTCTGAGGCAGTCACGCGAATTAATGTAATGGATTGCGTTTTAAGGACCTGAGAATACCGTCTGATCTCAGATTCACTCTCAACAACTCGAGCTAGGATTAGCTTGCTGGCTCCTTTCTGCATGTACACTGGCCACACTTTCTCCAAGACATCAAATACTGTATCTGAATTAAATGCGCCCAATGGAGGCCATGAATATGAAAAACAGTCCAGGTCTAAACATGCGTGGGGGATGTTTTTAGCCGATAAAATGTCGTGGGTTGCGTAGGAAACGGCCGTTTTCCCAGCCCCAACCGTACCACTCAATATCAACACGTCAGGCGCTGTTTTTGCTAAATCATTTTCAGTCATATGTTAGTGTGTAAAGCCAAAGTCAGAAGGTCAGTCCTTCGGGGCTGAAATGCGGCTAGATTGTATCCAGCCATTGATAAGCGGGGAAAAATGTCCGGCATATCGTTGTTGTAACTGAGGAACTTTCCAATCATTTCCGGTGACATGTCCGCGACAATTTTCTGTACCACATTGACAGGTCCATGAGGAAATAAAGTCCTCACGCATTTCAAATAATCCGTAATCTATCGTGATTTCGTCCCCGATATTGATGGCTCGTCTGGCTGTGATGGTATAGGCATCGGCCATCCAGGTGTTTGGATCGCAGGAATGATTAATGGCATACGGCTCATCATCCCCTCCGGCATCATAGCTAAAGACGTTTTCATCCCATTGCATGATGCCTTTTCCCTGTTGTTGAGCGGCCATTGCCCCAGCGCGATCCGTGTACCCTGTGCGCCAGATAAGCACGGTTTCCCCAGGTTCGATGTCTGCAATTGCCTGGAGACCATTTCCTTGAATAAGGCTGTCTACTAGATGAATCTTGGGACTCATCCAAGTGTCCTTTGGGTGATGTGATATCAAGAGCCACCTCTGGTCCATCTGCGAAAGCGTAAAGAGAGCCGAGACCGCCCCACTTGTGGGTAAATGCAGTGTTTTGTTAGCAGCACGCATTTATAATTTTTTCTTCAGATAAACCATATCAATAAGTTGTATTCCGTCTTCAAACATTGGGTGGTCATAATTATCGGTAAAAAAGTTCTTGATAAAATGAGATTTTTCAAACCCGCAACGTTCATAAAATGACAATATTGTCGGAGTATCGCCTGTTCCGACAAGCATAGTTTTATAGTTGTTTTTGTAATAATCTGAGACAAACTTTATTAGAGCCTTACCATAACCTTTACCTTGATATTTTTTATATGTTGCTATGTTTTTCAATTCGCAGGTTTCTTTGTCTATTGCTGCAACAACACAAACAGTCTTCAGGTCATCATCGTATAGTGCAAACATATCGCCACTTTCCAAATACCTGTCAATCATATCCTCTTGCTCATCTGCTAATAGCAATAAATCAAGGTATTGTTTCTTGTTATTGGTAATTTTTTCTATTCTCATTTCTTTCCCGTTTTTCAAAAATACGCGTTAAAAAACATTTGAGAAAACTGCTTTTATCGTCCAAGTGTGTTTTCGTCTGCTTGCTGCTACCAAAAAATTATGCTGCATTAGTTGTTTTATTGGCGGTAGGTGTAGTGCGCTTGAGACTTTGCAGCAGGACACGGCCGGGGCCGGTGAGTTTGGTCATAAACAGACCTTCACCACCAAAAAGAATCCGACGACAGCCGCCAATCCCCTGAATATCATAATCTACGGTATCAGAAAAAGCTGCCAGATTACCTGTGCTCACCAGGATTGATTCTTTTGCTTGGAGATGATAGTCAATAAAATCGCCAGAGCCGTGTACCAGCACAGTCCCCTTGCCCGAAATTTTTTGCAGGAAAAGACCGGCCCCACCAAACAGAGCCGCACCTGCGCGGCGTGCGATTATCACATCAATGTCGATTTTTTCACCAAAGGCGGCAATGAATGAGCCTCGTGTGGTAATAACTGCCCCTTCGTCCAAATTCCAGGAGATCATTTTCCCTGGTTGGTTGGAGGCCAGGGTGGCTTTCTGATTATCGCGTGTTGCTTCAATATACGTAAGCGCAACACCTTCGCCAGAAAAGACGCGGCGCACGGCACCTTCGACACCACCGGGTACCTTGAGGGTCCATTGAATATCGGGGTCAAATGCCATCAGCGACCCTCGGCTGCCCCAGCAGGTTTCGCCTTTGTTGAATGTTAAGTTTGCGACTTGAGCTAATTCACCTTCGACTGTGTATTGCATGGTATCCTCCTAAAATAATGAAAGGTCAATTGTATCCATCGGTGGGGATTTCTGCACGACTGTTTATATCTGATTTAGGGTGGCCTCATCTTCTGACAAATACCGATAAACGTGCATCCTTGACGGTAACGTTAGCTGTTCCAATAGTGTGTTTCCATGCAGCATCAACCTGTGAAGCGAACACACAGCAAGCCGGACCTTGGCTAGTTACCTATTCGAGTTTTTGGTACTCTGCTAACCATCCACCAACGGTACTTTCAGCAAAGCCACCAGGCGGTTAAAATTTTGGTCACCCAGGTAAGGATCAACGAGATCGAGCATTGTCAACATTCGTAGGCCGCCTCGTAATGATGCCTTATCTATTGCTTCAATGATGATGGGGAAGACTCGCGCTTTTCGTTCTTCTATGCCCATAGTTTGCGCTAATATGTTTTGAAAGTGAGCCAGATTGTCGGCCAGATAAGCAGAAGAGAGGACCAAAACCACCCGCCTGGATTGCTCAATCGCCTGTTCAATGCTGGCAATGACTGGAACGCCTGGTGCCATAGCGACACCGGAAACTGCTATTTGCAGACCACCGCTTTGCAGATGCGGTAGCAGATTTTGCCACACCCATTGGGCATCGGGTTCGACATGAGTGTAGCTGATATAGGCGTCATATTTATATGCACCATCTTGTGGTGATGGCTCTCGGTCTTGTTCTTCTTGTTGTAACGGGATTGGAGTAGGAGGCGGCCAGATGGCGCTCGGACGTTCTTTTTTGACGAGGGTTATCAATTCATGAAGTTTTTGACGACGTTCAAGGTAGGCGACCAATTCCCGCACTTTATTTATATTGCCTTCCCCTTCGATGTCATCGTAACTCACACCAAGTTCAAAGCAGAGCATCTTTACTTCTTCGCTGTTGAATTGTTTAGCGATGGTACGTACCAACTGCGTCATCTTTTTTGGATCACTCATTTTCTACCCTACTTAACTACAACCATACCAGGACCTACGCCAACGAGACCACCAGCCGCCGCCACGCCAATTGCTACAGCGTCCACGCCACGCTCCTCCGGGTGGGCCGATTCGACCAGTCTCATTATTTAGCACCATTAGTAGGCGGTATCCTTCTGGGTCAGGATCGGCCGTTTTATGCAGTGCAAATCCAATTTCTCTATAGCACCATCCGGCAATTTCTGCTGTCTCGTGATAATCAATTCCCACAATATTTAATGGAATGGCAATACCATCCTGAGACATGAGTTCACTTCCTAGCTTTACTTGGCTATTGCCGGTGAGTGATAATTTGTTGACTGATTGGCTGGTTTCGGGACATTCTTCCTCCTCTATTGCTTCTGGATCAGGTGCTGGTATGATGTCGGCGATATTTTGTGTAGGGGTTATCTCCATTTGCAATTGGAGTAGTGGCTGCGGATCATCGATGGCAACCAGTACATAGTTGACTCCCTCGAGGT
>QQUD01000434.1 GCA_008501785.1 Chloroflexota bacterium | reverse complement strand
CTCGCGGTGGCCCAGCGATGCAATAGCCATGATCGCCTATCCATTGACCAATTGCATTGTAGGCTGGCTCCAGCCCTTCGATTCTGTAGTCGGCAACAACTGTGGTCGCCATCTGCGCAACAGCTTCCAGTTGACGGACAATGATTGGGCTTTCGGGCTGGGGAACCTTGTCGATTTTGGGAGTGCGGATGACGAAGGCACACTCTGTGTCGATATGCTGGCGAGTATAGCTTTCGTTGTGGTAGAAAGTGATTGCGGGACCGGAATGGTAGCCGTTGGCTTTTATCCAACGGGCAATCGTCATGAACATTTCGCCCCACCGTTGTGGGATTTGCTCAATGGTTGGTACTGTTTCACGGATGGCCGCGACTGTAAACGCATCTACAGATTTTAGGGTTACGTCGAATGCAGGCATATTTTCCTCCTGATTAAGGTAATTCAGGCGAGCCAGAATTCGTTCCCGACGTCGTTGGGCGGCTTCGATTGTGCTTTCAGTTACTACTAACTGTGCTTTCAACATGCCGCGCAATTCATCTGCGGTCAGGTTTTCACGAAGAATGCGCGCAATTTCTTCTAGTGACAATCCAACCTCTTTTAACGCAATGATCTGATTAAGGGTCTGTAGCTGCTTAGTGGTGTAGTAGCGGTAGCCTGTGGATGGCTCCACTTTTGCAGGCTTGAGCAAACCAAGCGCATCATAATGACGCAGCGTTTCAATTGTCACGCTGCCTATTCGGGAAAACTCGCCTATTCGAAACATGCCTGAACCTTATCACCTCGGGTAACCCGAGAGTCAAGAGTGAACTTTCACCAAACCAATCTATACTTAATTTTTACCAGTTTCTTTATCTACAAGCGTTTGAAAATAATTCCCCATAAATCCCCTTTTTAATCGTTTGATTGGAGGTGTACCAGCACGAACATGGGCTTGATTATAGCATAGCATGGAAACGGCCGTTTTCTCCCAACCCTTCTCGTTCCTGGGTGAAGGTAATATCAAGGCTCTATCTGCTTCCAGACAAAAGCATACCCTCCCCCAGGAAATTCAGTCATGGAGGGGTCAGCGCCATTGCCCGGCACCCGTTTTTCAGACTGCACTTCCCAAGTTAGCCCACCATCTGAAGAAATATGGATTTGTCTCAGGAAAAGAACCAGCCGACCATCGGGCAGGAGCGCCAATTCAGGAATGCCTTCTGGGGGTAAACTGACATCCATCAAGCTGAATTGGTTTCCATCCGCACTCGATGCGAGCAAGACCCCGCTGCGGCGGGCTAGAGCCATCAACCAGCTTCCATTCGGCAATTGCACTACGCTTGGATCAGTCACGTTTTCAACGGAGATAAGCTCGTTTTCAATTGCGAAGTTCAATCCATCATCAGAGATGGCACTGTAGATGGGATGTGGATCGTTGGGGCCAAGTGTTCCTCTATTTACAAAATTGCCCAGAAAATAGACGAGGCGATAACGGCCGTCTGGTAAGCGGGTGATGTCAGGATCAACCGCATTTCCTTCAAATTGACCATTGAGCCGCACACAATCTACAATTTCCCACGAGTTGTTGGGCATTTGCCGCGCCACGAAAATGCCATGTTGACCGGGTCGCCCATTCACGAAATAAACCCAGAGCGCACCGTCTGGTCCGATGACGACATCAGGCACAGAAGCGTGTTCGATAATGCGCTGTTCCTCTCCTGGCGAAAAGTTTAAGCCATCTTCTGTATAAGTTAGATAAGCGTGATGATTGCTCAGAGGCGATTCGATGGAGGGATCACCTGCCTCGCAAGCCGTTGCGTCAGGTGAGTCGACCACAGTTGGGGGAATTGGCGGCGGTGCCTTTGTCAATATCTGAGCTGGCGGTGTAGCCGTGGGTGGTTTGGGATTAGCGGTGGGAGCAGGTTGAGTAACACAAGCGCTCATCATTACGATGAGGAAAATAATAGTAGCTAGTCGCATAATCATCGAAATACCTCCGCAACGCTCCTAATCCGTATACGCAAAAGCTTTTTTCTGTCCGCATTCGGTCCCATGAAATCCTAAAGAACCTAAAGTTACCTTTCTTTGAACCTGTGTGATGTTCTATGATTAATGTCTGGGGAGATATGTCACATGTCGGACACTTGGCAGGAGTAAAAATATGATAATCATTCGGATAACGATCGGCTGCTATGCATTGTTCTACAAATGTTTTTAGGTCAGAAAGTGCATCATGGTGGCTCATACCACACCTTTAATTGTCTATGTTTTGCGAGTCGTTTTTAATATCTAAATACCGTATTTATGAATAACGTGTTTGGTACAGTGATAATATCCTTAGCTATTTTGACCATTTGCATATACCTGTTTGCCATTTCGGTATCAGGTTTATCTATATTATATTTCCAGAATCGCCATGTTGATGTCAAAATCGCACCATACTCAATGAACATTTGAAGACTGCGTTTTTCATTCTCTTTGAGCATTCTGATGTCTTGATACCCTGCTACTAATGCGCTTACTTTTTCTAGTCTTACTTTGGTATCATCTGTGCATATGCCCACCGCTGTCATTCCCAAATCAAATACCTTGTAGATTCTGCTTACGGCTTCAAAATCAAGAATGGCTTTGAAATTATCATTTTCAAACAGTAGGTTATCGCAAAATATATCTCCATGGACCAACCCAATTGGTAATGTTGTAGGAATATTTTGCTGCAAAAAATGATACCTTTGCCTTATCCAGTTTTTATATTTTTGATCAATTCTTTGTTCTAATATTGTTGGATAGGTATTCTCCACATACATATGTTTATCAGGCAGATAATCGGGTACAGGTATTTCATGTAACTTAGCCAAGGCAGTTCCGACTTGAAATACTTTTTCTTCATCTAAATCCATTATGACTTGCCCGGTAATGTATGGTTTTATCATGACCGTTTTTTCTTGGTACGTTGTGAGCAATTCCCCATTCGCTAAATTTTCTATCCGTGGAGCAGGAAATTCATATTTTTCCAACCATAACAATACTCTACTCATATGGTCTACCCGAATCGGTTCAATTTCAAAAACTGTGAGAATATACTTCCCATGATCCGTATTGATTAGAAAATTTGTGTTCGCAAAACCTTGCTCAATTGGCACATGATTGATTACTTTCAAATTAAACCTATTTGCAATTTCTTCAATTTCGCTTTTCAGGAGTTTTGTGTGTTGAGCCATTGGTTTTTATTTGTTTTCCTATGGAAGTTCCTTGACCGTTTCGGCTTGGTACCTTTATGCAGCGCTTGTTTACTATCATATCAGTTGATGGGTTTGATTATATCATGGCAAATTACTGTTTGTGGTTTGGTGGGGGAAACGGCCGTTTCCCACAACCCTTCTCCATTCCCAATGCAATTGATGATTCCAAGCAAAAAAGGTGGTCAAAAAACGAAGAAAGGAACTAGTGTTCCGACCAACAAGTATTGCCGGATAGCACATTGCGCCGGAACACTTAAACTGAAACCATTCGCAAACATTTTACCCGACAAAAGATGTTGGTTTCAGTACTAGCACAGTCTGAAGACCGGGTAGAGCAAGAGGTGAATGTTTTTACAGTTAAGGAATGTTACTTAAATAAGTAAGTTAAGATTGGTTCAATCTTCGGAGGTTGAACCAATCTAAATGGGCAAGTTGTTTGACTACATTATTTGAATTAACGTGATTGTTACGTGATTTTTGAAACTCGATTAAAGTTTTGTTTACTATGTTTTACGTGTTTCTGATTTCTGCGAATGAGGTTCGTCAAAGGTTTTTCAATCCAAAGATAGACAAATGCCGAGACAATCATAGCAATTGTGATGCTAAAAAATATTGAAATAGGAAAGCTTCCAATTGATAATTTGTTGAGAATGACTGGCGCAAGAGGAGCTACCAAGGGATGAAATAAATAAAGAGAATACGATGCTGTGCCAAAAAACAAAACAAATCGAGGCAAGCGCCCCTTTATATTTGCCTCTAGTGAAATAGTTGACCACACTAATATAGTAGCTGGGATTCCATTTTGGAGAATTTGCGGTAAATTTAATAAATTGTCTGAAAACAATAAATAGTACAACGAGAAGAAGAAAGAAATTATCGCAGCGTTTTTAGGGATTTTTTTCCCCTTCAAAGTAAAATAACCTATTAGCATTCCAAAATAAAATTCAAGCACCATTTGGTCCATTAAAAACCACCATGCCGAATAATCGTCTCCTCGAATAAAAGATAACAACGTAAAAAAGATTAATACACCCCCGACAAATTGATAAATATTCTTCCTAAGTGCTAGTGAGAGTGTAAATACAATATAAAAAAACATTTCAAATACCAGGGTCCACCCAACACCTAAGAATGTGCTTATCTCGCCATCAATGTTTTTAGATGGTACAAAAAAGTATGATTTAAAAATTACCCACCAATCTAGTTCGGCATGAAGAACCAGGTTTGCCAAGAATAAAAGAGTAACTACTTTGAATGTTGTCGCTATCCAATAAAGGGGAACTACCCGAATTAAACGTTTCTGTAGAAAAATTTTCCAGTCATTAGCAGAACCAATCAGGTTGCGAGCAGAAATGACCATAATAAAACCACTGATAACAAAAAATATATCGACACCTTTGGCTCCTGAAGTCCAGGTTGACCCACCTGTTCCTAATCTTTCTGATGCGTAAAAAGTAGAATGAGTAACCACAACCATCAATGCTGCGAGAAATCTCAATGCTTGGATTCCATCAAAAATGTACTTCTGTTTTTGATTGTTCATAAACTGCTTTCTTTTTTTATTGTAGGGAATGGCCCACCATCACATAAATAATTTGTGTGGTAGTTTGTTCATATTTCTAAACTGACTTCGAAATATTTTTTGGACACATAGACGAAACGCTCCTCATTTTTTCATTATATTCACAATTCTTACGGGATTTCTTACGGGATTTCTTATGGTGGTCTTTCAATTTTATTTTGTTGAACTATCAAATGAAGATGATTGGATATGCTCGTTGATTCCACTTAGTCAATACAAAAAGGTAGTTGCGCATAATTTTTTTTGGGTTGGCAACGGCCGTTACCAACCCAAAATTCCCAAAAAGGAAGTCACATGAGCGATGCAAGACCGATCAATACAAGACTTTAGGGCGTGGCCGTTCTTCAACTTTGACAAACCCCCACGACCCCGTTATAATCCCTCTTCGCTGTGTGGGTTTTCCAACCACTGCCCATGCAAGTTAAAAAATCTGAAACCGACATGCAGTCATGTCGGGTTTTTTTTGGAGGTACGCAATGTACGCAATCGTTGAGAGTGGTGGTCGGCAATACCGCGCCGAGGTAGGCCATAACTTTTCTACTGAAAAGTTACCTTACCAAGTCGGTGAGCAATTTGATTTAGAATCCGTATTGCTCCTGGCTAATGGCGAAGAAATCAAGGTAGGACAGCCGACTGTCGCAGGTGTTTCTGTAAAAGCAACTGTCGTTGAGCAATATCGTGGCAAAAAGATTTTTGTCTGGAAATATAAGTCAAAGAAACGGTATCGCCGTCGTCAAGGTCATCGTCAATCGTACACTCGTGTACGCATCGATGAGATAGTTGTAGAATAGGAGAGTATCATGGCTCATAAAAAAGGTGCTGGTTCAACAAAAAACGGCCGCGATAGTAACGCTAAACGTCTTGGTGTTAAAAAATATGGCGGCGAATATGTTATTCCCGGAAATATTATCCTCCGTCAGCGTGGCACGAAATATAAGCCCGGTTTGAATGTTGGTATTGGTAAAGACTACACCATCTTTGCGGTCATTGATGGTCAAGTTAAATTTGAGAATAAACACGGCCGTAAAGTCGTCAGTGTTTATCCTGTGGCTGAAAGCTAGAGGGCAGTGTCGCGATGAAAGAAAAAATCCATCCAAAATGGTATCCCGAAGCGAAAGTTTTTGTTGAAGGCGAAGTTGTGATGACTATCGGCTCAACATTACCTGAAATTCGTGTGGAAATCTGGTCTGGTACACATCCCTTCTACACCGGTACACAACGTTTACTGGATACTGAAGGTCAGGTAGATCGCTTCATGCGTCGTTTGCAACGTCGTCAAGAAATCCAAACAGAACGTGAAGCTGTAGAAGAGAAAAAGATTCCTTTGAATCTTGCAGTTGATGCCATGTCTATTGGCAAACGTGCTGAAAAAGCACTGGTTGAAGCAGAAGTTACCACCGTTGGTGATGTCATCGAATTGCTCAATCAAGGTGACGATGCGTTACTCGCTTTGCCCGGTATTGGTCAAAAAGCATTGATCGATATTAAGCGTTTCTTACGCGCTGAAGGCATGATCGAGTAGAAAAGCGGTATCGATCATTGATAAGATAAAATAAGGCAGATACGACAACGTATCTGCCTTTTCTTTTTGAAAAACAAGCATTTCAGCACTTCAGCCAATCAGCCCGAAGTTGCCTTTGCTGATTAGCTGAAATGCTGACAGGCTGAAATGCTCTTTTCCGGAGGATTTATGAGTAACCACACGCGAGGTCGGATTGAGTTGATTTGCGGCAGTATGTTTAGCGGTAAAACGGAAGAGCTGATTCGCCGCTTACGCCGTGCCGTGATTGCTAAACAAAAAGTGCAGGTTTTTAAACCGGTGATTGATGATCGGTATCATGTGCAAAATGTAACGTCACACAATGGCGCTGCTTTTGAGGCACAGCCGGTTAATGCTCCACAAGACATCTTTGCTCAACTTGACGATGACACGACAGTCGTGGCAATTGATGAAGTCCAATTTTTTGAACAAGAAATT
>QQUD01000339.1 GCA_008501785.1 Chloroflexota bacterium | reverse complement strand
TGACTCAGGCAGCCCTATTCGCCAGACTTGCTGTCCAGGCGGCGGCTGCGGCGGCAAAATTGCTAATTCGTGTCACAAAAAACGTATACATGGGGAAAATCGTAACAGATGCGGCGGGACGTGTCAACGAATTGCCAATCGAATTTCTTGGTGTCCTGTGAGATCACGCCAAAACTTCTCAAGGGTGCTCACATCTCGAATAGAATTCGCCCGTCTTACCAGATGATCATGAGCAAGTTTAAGCACGATATTAGTTCGAGGATCGTCCCATTCATTGAGTAATTTGAATACAGAATGGTAAACAAAAAAGCCTTCGTTTGTTTTATCGAGGGGATGGGTTTGGATGCGATCAAAAATCTCACCTACAATCTGCTTCGCCCTATCATGTTTCCCACCTCGGGTTTCGAGGAGAGCCAGTCCTGCCAAAGGTTCAAGGCGGCGATTGTGCTGGGTCAGTTCTTCGTGGATGTTGGTAGCTTGCTCATAGGCATCTCGTGCTTTGGCAACACGCCCCATTAAAGCATAAGACCGACCCATACTGGTCAGGGAATACCCTTCCTGTCGCCTATCCCCAATCGTTTGAGATAAGTCTCGTGCTTGAATGGCAAAAGACAAAGCAAGTTCTGCATCACGTCTTAGAAGGTGTAGTTGACTAAAGGCAGTGAGCGATTTAACCGCAAAGTTGCGCAATTTGAGCCTACGCAGTTGTTCCAAGGCAACATGCTGCATTTCTTCTGCCTTGTCCAACTCCCCTTGATTGGCATACAAAAAGCCAAAGTAATTCTGGATTTTTGCCTCTGCGGATTCGTTATGTTTAAGCTGACTGGCCGCCAACGACCCTTCATTGAGCACAGCTTCAGCTTGATCATACTCACCTTCGCAAATCAGCACGACCCCTAAATTGCCCAACAACAGCAGTTCATGTTCTTTACTAGCACCAAGCTGACGAGAAATTTGCAACCCTTGCCGATAATGCGCTTTTGCCTCCGTATATTCACCAATTCCTTGAGCAACCGCTAAATAACCAAGCTTATTGTAAATTGAACTGACGCCAAATTGATCGCCAGTCTTATTATAATGGTAGAGAGACTCTCGCAAATATTTGTCAATTTGTTCATAACTGCCCCCAGAAAACATTTCAGTAATGACCAACCTTTCATAAGTTATGGCAAGTACATCACTGAGATTATACGCTTTTGCATTTGGCAACACCCTCAAAAGAACCTCACGAGCCAGCGTATAATCAGAAAAATAAACGAAAGCTTTTCCCAAAACCGATAAACTCCGAATGATTAACATCTCTGAATCTGTTACCTGTGCATAGAGTGCTGCCTCAATCGCATGTTGACGGAATATTTCGAGCTGAGAACTTTCAGATTTGTAATAGGCTAAATGCAGCAATGTTTTAACCAGCAAGGTTATTGTTTCATGGGCATCGTGTTCCCATTGAATAGGGTCTGGTTCGATGGCCGCTAACAAAGTATCAATATCAACTTGATGGTGCAACTTTTTTTTATAGCTTTGGATATGAGACTGCAATTCTGGTGAAACAGAGACTTGATTGAGAACCCTCTCTAATTCGAGATTACCATCTGCGCCACGGTCGCTTTGACGGTAATAAAAACCCAGGCCTTCGACAGATTTATCTAAAAGCGCAATCTCTGATTCACGAATCGCCCAGCGCCACGCCGTGACCACATTGTCGTAATCTTGGGCAATTTCTTTGATAGCGTTCTGTTGATTCTCCCCTTTGAGGATGGTTTCCTTCGCCGCAACTGATTCCAAATAGTAGTGAGCATGCGCTGTCATCATAGCTTCAGTCTGGCCTAGTTCTGACAGCTTTTCAGCACCAAATTGCCGCAGCAGTTCATGCACCGAATACTGGTCTTGTACAGAATCATATTGGAGTAACGATTTATTTACAAAGCGGGTGAGATGGCGTATGGGTACCTGAACGATTGTTTTAACCGCCTGACGAGAAAATCCACCTTTGAAAACAGATAATTTGGCAAAAATCTCTCTTTCAAACTTTTCTAGCAATCGCCATGAGTAATCAAAAGTAGCGCGGATGCTCTGCTGACGAGCTGGCATATCGCGCAAATCCGTTTGGAGAAAGTCAATATCGTTTTGAATTTGATCAGCAATTTCAGGCAATGGGATGGCATCAACCCAAGCCGCAGCCATGACGATTCCTAACGGAATCCCCTGCACCAGGTGACAAATGTGGTTTACATCGGCCAGGTTCTCTGGCGAAAGTGCAAAATCTAGTTGGACACGCTTAGCACTTTGGAGAAAGAGTTGAGCAGCGCTTGATTGGATTGGCTGATCTGCATTTGTAACAACATCCAAACCTTTAATTGGAAATATGGTCTCACTGCTAATTCGGAGGCGCTCACGTGAGGTGATACATAACTGCACTTTTGGTGCACGAGAAACGGTTTGGCTGATTAAAGTAACATCATTTAAAAGATGTTCGATATTATCAAGAATTAGCAGCAAAGACTTTGTTGCCAAATAGGACAAAATTTGAGAGCTTGGCTCAGACCCCTCCTGGATGCTGAATCCTAGAGTCTCCGCAATGGCTGTGGGGATGTCTGCAACTTCAGTCAGTCCGGCAAGTGGAACAAAAAAGATACCATCTGTAAATTGCGTTTGTCTCCTATCAACCAAATTTTCTGTGGGGGCAAGTAATTTACGACCAACCTCGATTGCCAGGCGAGTTTTTCCAATACCACCTTGACCGAGAATTGTTGTGACTGGCGTTTCTGGATTAAGAATCAGGCGGATCAGGCCTGCAAGCTCCGCTTCGCGGCCAACGAAGGGGGTTGGCTGCCGGGGTAGATTGTGGAGTATAGTTTGAATCGGTGGTGTTGGGGTTGAAAAGTTATGCTTCTCTTTAGATGGAACTTCACCTACCGCCTGCTCCAGAATTTGACGCACATCGGTGTTGCTTAACATCGCTTCTAAAGCTGCACCTACCAGACGAATTGAAGGAATCCGATTGTCTCTATCTTTGGTTAAAATGCGATGCAGCAGGTCTTCTAATTCATCTGGTATGTCGGGACGCAAGGCTCGCATATCCGGCACCGGTTCGTTTAGGATGGCGTAAAGTGCAGCGGCTGGTGTGGGGCCGTCAAACGGCCGTTTTCCCACCAACAGCTCATACAGCAGCACACCAAACGACCAGATGTCTGCCCGTTCATCGATCTCCTGCCCCATACACGCTTCAGGACTCAAGTAGGCGATAGTTCCCATCACCGCACCAGCCCTAGTTAAGGTTGGCAGCGAATCGATCCGCGCCAGACCAAAATCAGCCAAACGTAGCTGACCAGCTTCGTCTAGAAAAACATTGGAAGGCTTCAAATCGCGGTGCAAGATGTTGATGCGATGGACTCGGGTGAGTGCGTCAGCCAAATCAAGCGCGATTGTCAAAATCCGTGCCAACGGTAGCGGACTATTCTCTTTTAGCAGTGTTCTAATATCACCGCCAACGACGTATTCCATGATGAGGTAGAAACGGCCGTCTTTCTCATCAGCAGCCAACATCTTCACAATATTAGGGTGATTAAGCAACCGCAAAGCCTCACCTTCACGCTGAAATCGAGACACCATATCTGGGTTGTCCGCAATAAGAGTAGGATCGAGCATTTTGATAGCGACCACATCACCACCCCGAACATCCTGCCCACGATAGACGAGGCCCATTGCGCCCTGCCCAATTTTTGGCCCTAAGGCATATCTGCCAGCAATGAGGTCTGGTGCTGGAGGTTGCAGCTCGTTATTTTGAATCTGTTCGGCTAATTCAGCGATTCGTGGCGCGGGAGGGATGCCTAACTCGTCAGCCAACACGTCCACATAGGCCTTATACTGCATTAAGGCGGCACTGCGTTGACCAGATTGTGCCAGGAAGATCATCAACCTGAAATGGGCATCCTCATCCCACGGTTCCAGCAGCAACATTTTTCGCGCATAAACAATTCCCTGATCAAACGCCTGACGCTGCTCGGCACTGTCGATAAGTTGTAACAGCGTTTTCCGCATGGTTTGACGGATTCGTTCGCGTTCACCCGATATCCAATTTTCGAATTCAGGTGCATTAGCAACATAAAAATCCTGCAAAAAGGGCCCGCGATACAAATCAATCATGGAATCAATTTGCGTTGAATCTGCCGTGCTCAAAACGGCCGTTCTCTTTCCAAACTCATCGAAATCAAGGAAGTAATCTTGAGGTGGGCTGAAGGTAATCGATCCACGTGTAGCCGTAAAACAAGGACCAGCAGCTCGTTTAATTTTACTGAGACTCAGACGCAGGTTTGCTCGTGCGCGGTCTTCCGGCATTCCTCCCCAAAAAAGGCCAGCTAAATGAGACCGGGAATGTGTTTGTTTGGAGACTGCCAGGTAAACAAGCAGTGCCCGTGCCTTATTTGACACAAGATTAATCGGTTGTCCATTGGAAGACAGTATCAGATTGCCCAACACCAGGATTTTAAGGCTGTTCATTGCAATGAACCTCACCCTCAAAGATAGTCAAGAAATGGTATTTAGGCAACGGCAATTTTTACAAAATAAACGATACAGAAACGGTGCAGATACGGTGGTGGATTATGGTTGGGGAGCGCGAACAGGAAAACGGCCGTAAAACAAACCAATACAAACGATAGCAACACAACATATATCAAAACACATTATTTCTTAAATATATTTGGAGGAACCATGAAATTGAAAGCGAGTTTATCAATCATGATTATCCTATCCGTCTTTTTGACGGTGGGTGCTTTGAACGTGGCATCACAAGGCAGCACTGCCGATCCGGATGTGGGGGAAACTTTAAGCACCGCTTCTACGCAGGCATCTTTAGGAACAGCCATTACCTATCAAGGAAATTTAAAAGATAATGGAAATGGTGCAAATGGAAAGTACGATTTTAAGTTTTCACTGTTTGATGCAGTTTCTGCTGGTACTATGATTGGCAATACTGTCACGCTTAATGATGTGACAGTGACTGACGGGATATTCACAACCTTCCTTGATTTTGGTGCAGGCGCTTTTACAGATGAATCACGATATTTGGAAATTCAGGTACGACCAGGGACCAGCACTGGAACTTATGAAAAATTGGCCCCCCGGCAAACAATTACTGCAGCACCAACGGCACATAGTTTATCAAGCAACCATTTTTATAAGCGGATTAGCATAGGCGCTATTGATCGGGGTTTTGAAAACGAACTATTTACTGTTATATCACCGGAGGTGAATCCAGTTTCTTCCCCTGCTTACGTAGGTAATGCAAACCAGGACGGAATAGCCATTATTCCATCAGATGCCAAAGTAACTCTTCATGCCTATAAAAGTGGTGATCGTGAAGGCAAATTTTGGTACAACTATGGTGCAAATACTTGGCAATTCGAAAACAATGATGTTGAGACGGTCTCAATTAATGGCAGTGGGTTGGATGTCAATGGACATATAAACAATAGTGGCAACCTCAATGTGGGTGGGGGGGTCAGAATTGGCAATCCCACAAGACCAGAGATATTCTCTGCTGTTTCCTCTGAAGTGAATCCCACATATTCCATCGGATATTTTGGAAATGTTAATCAGGATGGGTTGGGCATCCTTGCAACCAATTCATCGGCGGGGTTTGCTACCTACAAGATCGCGTCACAGGAAGGATCTCTCCTTTACAACTATGCCACAAATACATGGCAATTCGAAAACAATGATGTTGAGACTGTCTCAATCGATAGTTCTGGAACACTCAGCACCAAAGTTCTTCAAATTAGAGGGGGGGCTGATATTTCAGAAGGGTTTGATATCAACTCTGGTAACAAGGTAGAGCCTAAACCTGGTATGGTTGTTTGCATTGATGCGGATCATCCTGGGGAGTTAATTATTTGCGAAAAAGCCTATGATAGTACTATTGCCGGTGCAATCAGCGGCGCAGGTGGTGTCAATCCAGGTATGGTAATGGGACAAGATGGTTCTATTGCAGACGGGGATTATCCAGTTGCGCTAACCGGTCGCGTATATGTTTGGGCAAATGCCACCAATGGATCAATTCAACCAGGTGATCTGCTGACTACTTCCAACACTCCTGGCTATGCCATGAAAGCTACAGACCATGATCAAGCCTTCGGCACCATCCTCGGCAAAGCCATGACCCAACTAGATAGTGAGCGCGGTTTGGTTCTTGTTTTGGTCACATTGCAATAATGCGAGGAGGAAAAGATGAAAAATTACCATTGTCGCATATTGATACTCTTGATACTTTTCATGCTAGGCACAACAGGTGTACTTTTTGAAAACACTCATGCTTTCTCAAGACAATCAAAAAGAACAAATGACAACGGATATGAACCAACTCACATTTCACAAACGGAGGATGAGGATGATATCCCTGAAGGATACAAGATTATTGAGGGTGATATTATGGTTCCTATTGGTTTTTCCACCAACAGTGTTGATGGTGTTTGGGCTACAAACTTTTGGACAAATAGCATAGTGCCATATGAATTTAATGCAAATGTAACAGAAGCTAATCAGCAGCGGGCAATAGATGCAATGGCAGAATGGGAAGCTGTGGCTAATGTAGATTTTGTCCCACGAACTAACGAGGCCAACTACATTCATATTCAAAGCTCAACTGGTAATAATTCTCGCGTTGGCATGCAAGGTGGCGAGCAGATCATCAATATTAATAACTTGAATAGGCGATTCATCATTGCGCATGAATTGGCTCATGCCCTTGGAATGTGGCATGAACAATCTCGTACTGATCGAGATAGTTATGTAGGTGTGAACG
>QQUD01000655.1 GCA_008501785.1 Chloroflexota bacterium | reverse complement strand
AAACTTGGGCGGGGGCCACTGCTCGGATACGGCACAGGGGGTACCACGGGGGTTGGGCTTGGTGTAAATGTTGGTGTGGGTAATGGCGTCCGTGTCGGAGGTGCCCAAGTAGGACGCGGTGTGTTGGTGGGGATGAATGGCATGGAGCTGGCAACGGCCGTTAACGACATCTCTGAACTATCCCCGAAATTGTTACGTGCATCTAAGGTTAATTGTGGTGCTGGCGTAAACGTACCAGGAATCACAATATCCGATTCCAGAGCATTTGCAATTGAATCGGCAGCAGGCATACCCGCAACTGCTGCCAATGTCGGTATAGCAGATGGGGTTGATGTCGGAGCACAGGCCGGAATAATGAACAAGCTTACCAGAAAAACTACGAAAAAGTTTCTGTTTTTCCAAACAGGTCGTTGCATAATAAAATCATACCATTGCTTTGTGATCAGGCCAACCATATTGAATCTTGCGCCGACCTAACCGGGTGTTAAAATTACATCAATATGACTATTGTAACGATAAAATTATTGATTGTTGTTATCTTTTTAGCACTTTTCTTGCGAAAACCGTCGATTGTGAGCGGGATTGGCTTGATTACAGTGACAACGGCCGTTTTGCTCGACACATTCCTCGGAACATTTAACCGGGAAGAGATGTTAGCAACGATGGGCTTTTTCTTTTATGTGATTGGTGGCGTGCTGGTCGGTGGTATGGCTGTGTGGACATGGGGGGTGTTACGGCCGTTACTCGGCGCTGAACCCACCACAACCTCTGTTCCAACATTTGCACCCGTTGCAGCCCCCCCCCTACAAACCGAAACCCAACCCAACCCACCCAAATCAGGCACAGCGTTTGATCGCAATATGCTTTTCAACGAAATTCGCAGCCGCCTAGGCCGTGATGATGTGCTCGACTTGTTGTTTGATCTGAACATTCAAGAAAATGAAGTGATGACACTCAACCAAACAATGGATTCGTTGATCATCAACATGATGGATTTTGCGGATGAGCAAGGTCAAACAGGTGCATTGGCATTAGCCGTCGAACGCATACTAACACCGCCACCGCCAGAAAACCTGCCGCGCATCGAAAAAATTGACAGCAGTTCCCCCCCCACCATTTTACGTCATTACCTGTTATCCCATTTCAAACTGATTGATTTACAAGGCATCGCCACCCGCCTCAACGTCGATTGGGAACAGCTAGACACCACCAATAAAAAGAGCCTGGTGCGAAATTTGCTGCTGCACCTCTCACGCCGTAACCAAACTGAGCATTTGATTGATTTGCTGCATGAACAAACGGCCGTTTCCGACCAGTCCTAACCCATGAAACCAATTCGTTTTTTCCTCATATTCGTTGCTATCCTCTTCACGGCAACGGCCGTTTTCGCCCAAGAAAACCAGCTATCTCTCCGCCTGAACCGTGATTTTGGCAGCAGTTTCGGCACACAAATGCGCGGCACCTTCTCATTTCGTGTTGATGGGCCAGCCACCTTGCAACGCGTGGAGTTTTTCATTGATGATGTTTTGATTGGTGAAGATAATGAAACACCTTATCGATTCCAATTTCGTACCAGCAATTTTGAAATCGGGCCGCATACCATGAAAGCTGTTGGCTATACAAATGATGGACAGGCACTGATTTCCAATCAAATCCAACGCCAATTTATCTCTGCCAGCAAAAGCACAAATACAGCATTAATGATCATCGTTCCCATTCTCGTATTGAGTTTGGGTGGAGGTCTTATCACTTCATGGATTGCCAATCGAGGCCGCCGCAAATCGGGAAAACCTGTCGTGGATGGTCCGTTAGGCGGCACATTTTGCCCAAAATGTGGAGAACCTTACGCTATTCACCTATGGAGTCTGCGTTTAATAACGGTACGAGCCGACCGCTGCCCTCACTGTGGCAAATGGGGCATCGTCCATCGTGCAAACCCTGATGACTTGAACGCGGCGCTGGATGAAATGGAAACGGCCGTTTCCCCCACCCTGCAACCAAATCCAGACGACAATCTAAAACAAAGTTTGGACGACTCCCGCTTCACAGATTTATAGATGACAGCCAACTAGGTGCGTCGCACTTCAGAAGGGCAGCGCACCTAAAAACGACCGTGACCTCTGTCCTGGCAACATCATCCCATTTACTTAAACCCCAAAAATCTTTACTATATCCATCAATAAGCGACAACTCGTTTTCCTCCTCCTTCCTTAAGAAAGCTCCGGCACCCCACACCGGAGCTTCTTTTTTGCCACCTCCCTATTGTGAGCTAGCTGCCACAATTTACTGTAAACCTAGCTATAATTCATCCATGCGATTGTATGAATTTCTTTTTTCATGGTTCATTTTGCTTACCCTAGTTTCCGCCTGTTCACAAATAAATCCACCACCACCAACTATCCTCATTGATGGTGTTATTTATGACGGATTTGAACTGGCCAATAGAGATGAACTAGTCATCCTCTACAACACAGAATCCATTCCCGTCGATGTTGGGGGCTGGCAAATAACAGATGGGGATTCAAGAACGGCCGTTCTCCCCCCAAACACCCTCATCAATCCCCAACAACCCCTCTGGCTTACCAAAAATGGCTCTGCCTTTAGTCGACGATACCGGTTTGTGGTCGATTTTGAACTGATTGAGACAAATCCACTCATTGAAAAGCTGTCCGGCACCTGGCCCGCATTCACCGACATGGGCGGCCAAGTAATCCTGCTAGACCGTACTGGAAACGTGGTGGATGTACTCGTCTACAAAAATGGAAACAGTACGCAAACAGGCTGGTCAGGAACGGCCGTAACCCCCACGTTCGTCATCGAAGAAGGACTCATGCTCATACGCACCAATCATCTAGACACAAACACCGCGTCCGAATGGGAACACACCACCCACTACCAACTCGGACCTCGCAAAATCGGCTCCAACATCCGCATCGGTGCCAACCTCGATAAACGTCCCGACTGATGCATCAAATTTCCCGGAAGCTTTAAACCAATCTTTCAAACATCAACATCCCAAAGCTTCCGGGAAAATAAAACGCACAACATCTCCCCAATTTGCAACTTTTTAAAAAACAGACTGTAATAGTGTGTAGGATGACAACATGGCGGCAACCGATCATGAGCTAATCACACGGGCACAGGCAGGCGACACAATGGCATTTGGCATATTAGCACAACGCTACCAAACGGCCGTTTTCAATGTCGCTTACCGGCTCATGGGGCGACGACGAGATGCTGAAGATGCGACACAGGAAGCTTTTTTACGCGCCTATCGGGCATTGGCACGCTTTGATAGCAAACGGCCGTTTGCCCCCTGGATCAAGCGCATCACCACCAACTACTGCCTTAACCAGCTTGGCTCAATGCAGACCAAAACACAAGTCGTTGTCACCGATACAAAACATGAAGCTGACGACCACACGCCAGATATGGATAATTGGGCAAATGAATCGCCCACGCCCGAGCAATCCATGGAAAAACAGCAGCAAGACGCGCTGCTGCGCTCGGCGATTTTGGCCTTGTCCCCCAATTACCGGGCCGCGATTGAACTGCGTCACTTTCAAGAGCTAAGTTATGAGGAGATGGCAGCGGTGTTAAAACGGCCGTTAAGCAGCGTCAAAAGCGACCTATTTCGCGCTAGAAAACAGTTGGCAATCATGTTGAAGGGAGAGAAGCTGTCAGCAATCAGCTAACAGCTACTGGCTATTTATGAACCAGTTTGATGAATTTACCTTAAACGAGTATTTGGACGGCACGCTGGATGCGGTTTCGCGGCAGCAGGTGGAACAATGGCTTGCTGAATCGGAAGAAGCACAGGCGATGCTGGCTGATTTACAGCTCGCTTTTTCAGCATTGGGCAGCCTTGCAGATGCACCGCTTGCCAACGATTTGTCGGCTGCGATTGTGGCACAAATTGAGGGGGAAGAAACGGCCGTAATGCCCGCATGGGTGCGCTGGCTGGCCGCCATACAATTGGTTGCTGCAATTGGAATGAGCTTTGTGTTATGGCCCAAATGGCAGCCGTGGCTTTCCGCAGGCCGCACAGCATTGTCTACGGCCTTTTCCCAAATCACTATGCCACAATTCGATATTGGCGCTCAAGTTATGGTTTGGATAACGGCCGTTTCGCAGCAAATACAATTCACCCCACCAACCATCGATCTCGCCACAAACCAATGGGGCTTGCTACTGGCTTTGGCATTCCTGGCCTGGCTCGCCGGAAACCGACTGCTATTTACCGAAGAATCAAGCTAAACCCAAAATCTTCCCGGAAGCATTAAACCAATGCTTCTCATAACAGCTATAAAAGCTTCCGGAACGATAAGAACGCACTCAAAAAGAGGACACACATGAACGAGTTTATCAGCATTATTCTCATCACACTTATCAGTAGCATCACACTCACGTTTTTGTTGATACTGTTGGTTTTTCTGATACCCAATCGGGTTGAGCGCACCCGCCAAGTGATCAATCGTGCCCCAGGACGTGCGTTTCTCATCGGATTTGTCAACGCGCTCTTTTTTGGCGTTCTAGCCACTAGTTTTGCCAGTAGTGGTGATGAAGGCGGCTTCATTGCGCTGCTCATTTTGTTAGCATTAGGTAGCCTGGCGCTCATTGGGCTGAGTGGGATGGTTGTCACGGTGCGTGAACGAATTTATCCTGAAATGAGTGGAAATGGGTTGAAGGAGGGGTTAAAAACGGCCGTTTTCATCATCATCGCCAGCCTCACCCCCTTTATCGGCTGGTTCGTGCTAACCCCCATCCTGTTGATCATCGGCCTTGGCGGGGCCATCACAACCCTAGTAAGACGAGAGAAGAAGTTATCAGTAAACGGTAATCAGTAATCCGTTCACTATTTACCATTCACCGACTACGGTATAGCAAAAGTCGCCACAATTGCATCTTGCGCATTGAGCAATGTCACCTTTTCACCTGACTCCCAAACCGGTTCAGACATGCCCCAATACATTTCAGTTGCACCATCCTGCCCCGGTTCACTATGCAAAAGAATGCCAGCCCCATCCCCAAATAAAGTAATCTGACCAAATGTGTAAAAGTTGCCATTTTGATCAGCAACTTTCCAATCCAACAAAGCAGTCGGATTACTGCCTACATTGCGAATTTGCACCGCTTCCTGCGCCAGGTCCCCCACACCAATCACTTGTGATATTTCAATCACAACATCACCAGTTGGCAAGGGTTCGGTAGCGATGGGGGTTGGGAGTTGGTTGGGAACGGTCGTTTCCACCACCACCGGCTCTGGCGTCTCCAATCCATTTACCGGAATTACCAACTGCTGTCCAATACTGATTAAATTGGGGTTAGACATCCCATTCGCAGCCATAATGTCATCTATCGATACATCATACAATTGGCTAAGGGTCCCCAACGTATCTCCAGCCTGTACAACATGAAGCGGCGGTCCATCGGTTGCAGTCGGCGCAGATGTTTCAGCAAGGGCAGCTTGTTGAGCAATGGCAGCCGTCTCAAAAGCGATGGGGGTTGAAACGGCCGTTTCCGCCACCACCGCTTGCACAACATCTCCATTCCGACTTTCCCACCAATACAAAATCAACAACACCACCACAGCCGAAACAACAATATTTATCAATAAAAAGGGCAGCATTCGACGTACAGACATACAATCTCCTCTATATGATCTTTATTGTACATCAAAGCCACCAACGCTTCACAAAAACAACAATCACGAATATACGAATGACACGAAAATCCCAACAAAACATTCGCTTTATTCGTCCACTCGTGTCATTCATGTTTCAATTTGAACAACAAGCAAAAATCAGGGACAATACGGTCAGTTAAATCAATACTTTGTTCATTCAAAAGGCGACAAGATGGCTGAAAAACGAAAGATTCTTTTCCTTAGTGCTGAAGTAGCCCCCTTTGCAAAAACAGGGGGGTTGGGTGATGTCGGTGGGTCATTGCCCAAAGCGCTTCATGCCATGGGGCACGACGTCCGTGTCGTCATGCCCGCTTATCGTAATATCGAATCTGGCTACCCTGGCGTAGAACCAATGTCCGGCTCTATGATTGTGCCAATGGGCACGGGTCCCATTCAAGCTGGTGTATTCCAAGGCAAGCTGCCCGATAGCGAAGTACCCATTTACTTTATTGCCGAGAGCAACCTCTTCAACCGCGATAATATCTATGGTTATTGGGACGATCCATATCGCTTCGCCTTCTACAGTCGGGCGGCATTAGAATTAGCATCCTTCATCAATTGGAAACCCGACATTGTCCATGCTCACGATTGGCACACAGGGCCAGCCCTCACCTGGCTCTCCACTGCTGGCCAGGGCGACGAGCGATTCAAAGGCATCTCCACAGTTTTCACCATTCACAACCTAGCCATCCAGGGGAATGCTAAATGGGAAATATGCGATTATCTAGGAATAGTTACGCATTCCTTAGCTGAAGAGGCCTATGGAGAAATGAACTTCATGGCCCGCGGTATCTACCACGCGACAATGGTCAACACCGTCAGCCCCACCTATGCCAAAGAAATTATGACACCTGAAGGGGGTGCGGGTTTAGACAGCCTGCTGCGACACCGCCATTTTGATGTACATGGCATTATCAACGGCATCGATTACGACGCCTGGAATCCCAGTACCGATCCAACGCTTGCCAACCCATTTGATGCTGATAATTTAGAAGCGAAAATCCACAGCCGACGTGCGCTTCAAGCCAGTGCAAACCTGCCACAACGGGATGACATTCCCCTCATCGCTATGATTACCCGCCTCACCTGGCAAAAAGGTTTAGACATTACTGGACATGTCATT
>QQUD01000674.1 GCA_008501785.1 Chloroflexota bacterium | reverse complement strand
GCGTGCAGTGGCTGTTGCGTTTTACACGCCCGGTTTGGAGCCGTGGTCGGCGCTGGTTAGCGGCACTTACGGACAGCCACCGGACCCAGTGTGGGACCCGCTGGCGCTGATGGTCGAAAAAGCTCATGCAAAAGGTATTCAAGTTCACGCCTACATGAACACGTTAACCGTGTGGAATGATTGCAACACGCCGCCAGATGAAACTGTGCTGCCGATGCCGCTGTATCATCAGTTGATTGTGAAACATGATGTGACGAATGGCGTCCCCAATGCCATGCAGTGGGATGAACATGGCAATATTTACTGTAACGATTACATGCGCGGCACGCCAGCGTCAGATTTTTTCCAGGATCATCTGATTGCGGTTGGTACTGATTTGGTAACGCGGTACGATGTGGATGGGCTGCACCTAGACCATATTCGGTATGGTGGCGAAATTACATCTTGTGATCTGGTGAGCGCGGCAAGCTATGGCGCGGATTGTTGGGTTGATGATGGCTATGCAGATTGGCAGCGGATGCAGGTGAACGATTTAGCGCAGCGTTTTTATGTTGAAGTGACGCCGTTGAAAGCAGATTTGTGGCTGTCGGCGGCGGTGTGGCCGATTCATCAAGTAAATCCGGCGTGGGGATTCCCTGGTTTGCCGCAGGAAGGGTACAAGCATTATTATCAAGACTCAAAAGCGTGGTTGGCGGGTGGGTATATCGACAGCATTTCACCGATGATTTACCCTGGTGGCGCGTATCAATGTCCTGACAGCAGCTATTGGACTGTGGAGCGGTGGGAAACATTGGTAGCGGATTATCAGGCGGTAAGTAACGGCCGTTTCATTATCCCCGGTATTGGCGCAGATTACTGTACATTTGATGAAATAGAAGCCCGCATCACCAAAGCGCGGGAAATCGGCACAGCCGGACACTCGATTTTCTCGTATCGGGGTTTGTTGGCGAATGACTATTTTGATGAGTTAGCGAACGGGGTGTATGCGGAAACGGCCGTTGTCCCCACCATCACCTGGCATCCGTAAAGTTACTCTCCTTAATGAATGTCGTTTGGTTTCCCCTTTTCCCAATTGTAGGTAACTGTTAAGCCTCTCTCGAATTTCATGCGTTGTCCCAATCTATGGAGCAACGGATAACCCGTCTATTTCGTGAGCGTAAGGAATGGAGTTGTTCAAAATGTGATAGACTTGCATCACGTAAAAAGAGACGGAGGTGAATCGTGAGAGAAACTTTATTGGAACCTACGCCAGAGGACCAAACAGATGTTGTGTGGCCTTCTGTTGCGGTTTATGTGCTTAATTGGAACGGCCGTTTCTTGCTTGAATCTTGTTTACCTCCTTTGCTCAATCAAACCTACCCTAATTTAGAAATTGTCGTCATTGATAATGGTTCTGACGATGATTCCGTTCCTTTTGTACAAGCAAACTTCCCCCAAGTAACCTTAATTTGCCATGCTGAAAATTTAGGGTTTAGCAAAGGACATAATGTTGCACTTGCACAACAGTCTGCTGATTATTTTGTGTTGCTCAATAATGATGTGCTTGTTGAACCGACCTGTGTGGAATCGTTGATACGGCCGTTACACACCGATCCGCAAATCGGCATTGTGGGTGGCAAATTGCTGTTTCCCGATGGCAACATTCAGCATATCGGGGCAGAACTTAGCTATCCGCAGGCGTTTGGCCAGCATCACCATGTACACGAACCAGACGATGGGCAACTGACCGCCATGCGTGATGTCGATTATGTAACCGGTGCGGCCATAGCGTTTCCACGTCATTTGTGGCAAGAAGTCGGTGGCTTTGATATTCAATTTTCGCCCTATTATTTTGAGGAAGTTGATTTATGCTACCGTACACGAGCGGCAGGGTATCGTGTGGTGGTGGTGCCTCACTTATTGGGTATTCATGATGAATCATCGTCGATGCAGGGAATTGTGGTAAAAAAGATAGTTGCTTTTCATCATAATCGGCTCCGTTTTGTATTGAAACATTATTCTACCGCCGCTTTTCTGACTGACTTTGTACCTGCTGAAACAATTTATTTAACCCAACCCATTCCCGCAGAGCATATTCAGGCATTGCGGCGTGTTTATTTGAAACTGGCTGTTGCTTACCCCAACACCGCTGTCCAAAAGGCATTGCTCACCTTGCATCAAACAGTGTTGCAGCAAACGGCCGTTTCACCCCAAAAGAGCGAGCCATTAACTGAGTTTGACTTTGGCAATAATGGTAACCCCATCATTGCCAAAATTCGCCATTGGTGGAGTCAAGTTGCCACTAAATGGATGGTACGTTATTTAACTCAACAGCAAACGGCCGTTAACTACCAACTGCAACAACAAATTAACGCTTTACAACAGCAACAAATAAGCAACGAACAAGAGCTTCGGTTTTTGCTGGAATCCTTTATTGCCAGGCAACAAAACGAGTCAGAACTTGGGGCACCAGATGCATCAATGTCTATGGTGGACGATGGTGTAGCAAAGGATATTGCCGAGCTAAAATAGTTATTACTCGGATGGCATGGAAATTTAGAGGGTTTACGGTAAGGGAACTGTGCGTTATACTACTCTCCGTTTACCATTGATATTTGCTTGTTATTTGAAAACAATGGCGATTCACAACACCCACATTTTTGTATTTACAATTATCATGAACAAGCTTATTACCTTCCGTAAAATATCTAGTGGAACGGTGAGGTAAATGGGGCAATTGAAATAAAGGACGTTTGGGAGTTGCCCCCAAAGGTATAATGTGATGATGAATGAGAACGTAATATAAATTTATGAACGTCTGTCTCATTTAGAATCTCATCAATAATGTATTGTAAAAACAGTCGTTTTAATATTTCGAAATTTAATTAGCTCATTCTTGACGGTTTTTTACCTATTTGTTATTCTCGCGAAGGCAGGAATGTCAAATCAAGCTTTAGGTATGTAGTAAACCGTATGAATGACCTAAAAGGTGTTTAGTAATGGAAAAAAAGAGAAGTATAACTATTCAATTGCTCTTAGGATTAATATTTATGTTGCTTACTGTATCGATTATTCATGATACGATTGACACGGCAACAGCTGGTGCCGACCCTCTATCATCCCTTGTTACCCAATCTCAGGATATAACGGAAAATAGTTCAACAGCAGAATCGACAACCTGTCGTTATGGTGTTTCTTCCTGGAATGCCAATGATACCAACTTCCTGCAAGATTTGGGCATTGGCTGGGTTTTGAATTTTGGCGGTAGTTTCCCCAATTATTTACCAGATGGGGTTGAATTTACGCCGATGGTACGTTTTAAGCCCCAACTTGATGGAAATGGAAACAGGACTGGCAATTACAGGGTGATTAGCCAACCATTCACTGATGCTCCTGGTGGTTTAGGCCCCGTTATTGCTGCTCGTCCAGGTACATTATGGTTGATTGGCAATGAAGTAGAACGCACTGAATACCAAGATGACTTGATGCCCAATGAATATGCTAAAGCTTATCATGATGCTTATCACTTTATCAAAGAAAGAGATCCATCTGCTCAAATTGCCATATCTGCGCTGGTAGAAGTGACACCAGGTCGATTGCAGTATCTTGATCTTGTATGGAGTAGTTATTTAGCACAATATGGTACAACGATGCCCGTTGATTATTGGAATATGCACATTTATGTTTTGCCAGAAATAAATCAAAATGGCGTTGATTCGGCTGCCGGGTTAGCATTGGGTACGGATCCCGCTATCGCTATTTTCAATAGCAGTGGTGGGCCATGTTCTGCTGCGAACGTCTATTGTTGGAAGGATCATGATAATATGACTCTATTTAAGGAACAAGCAGTTGCAATGCGGCAGTGGATGAAAAATCATGGGCAGCAAAACAAACCCCTCTTGTTATCGGAGTATTCATTGTTGCCTTATGTGGACTTTCAAGATGAAAATGGGGAAGATTTTTCAGAGGACAGGGTTCAACAGTTCATGAAAAATACGTTTGAGTACATTGAATCTACGGAAGCTATCGATGCTAACTTAGGTTATCCAAAGGATAATAACCGCTTAATTCAACAGTCACTTTGGTTTACTGTCTATTCTGATGATAGCTTTTCCAGTAACTTGGTGGAAGAAAATTACGACCTTAAACTACCAGGTCTAGAGTTTCGAAATAAAATAGATGGTCAACGGCCGTTTTCAACCAATCCTGTCATAGATTACGCCAGTCCCGCTACTGGAAAAACCACTACGCCTGGAGGAACGGCTAGCGTAACGATTGGGGCGACTCTTTACAATAATGGAGATACCGCTACAACAACTGGAACGACGGTCAATTTCTATGCTAATGCAGCCAAAACAGATTTGATTGGCACGGCCATTATGCCTGCTGGATTACCTGGTTGTGTTAGAAGTACAGATCAGGTAAGCATTACTTGGGATAATTTGGAAGAGGGGGTACACTCTTATTGGGCTGAGGTTAATGGTAGCAATACGGTTCAAGGGATTGTAATCATCAATCCAGAAGAAGTGTTTTTGCCCGCCGTATCACGACCTTAACACTACAACGAGACTTTGATAATAGGACGCAGATAGGCTCCTTTGGTTGCACGTGATGAATGCTGATCAAAAACATAAAAATCAGTGTCATCTGTGTTAATCCTTTGGCGTGGCCAGGGCATGTCTGCGTTCTATTTTTCTTTTTGGACTGAAATCGCATTGTAATGTTAAAGAACGGGAATTAAATAGTTTAAGTCAATCGATTGCTTCGTTCCTTAAGGCTGACGATAGAGCCCCACAACTTATTTAATTGTCAATCCTAACTTGGCCAAGCCAGGAAAATAAGAAAATTATCAAAGAAATCAGCATGAAAATAGCAACTATAGTTTCCAAACGCCCTTTATTGTGGGTTTTTTTATGTTTTGGCATTCTTTTTTTTGGTGCAACAGCTTTCTGGGTTAATCGGGGTGAATGGCTATATCCAGAGCAAACGAAGGCAGATGCGACTTTAAATGAAAATTTAGCCGAAGTGACTGTAGGGCAAAGTTTTGTCGCTCGCCAAGCTGGGCTGCAAGCTATAGAAATTGAAACTGATACATCGGACGTGTTTGCGGGGCAGTTAATTTTGCATTTACGAAATGCCCCCGACGCGGCACAAGGTATACAACAAAGCACTGTCACATTGCCAGATGGGGTGGATGCTGATGGTTGGGTTCGTTTCCCTTTGGAAATATTGTCTGATTCTCATTCAAAGTATTATTATTTTTTTATAGAATCAGTGGGTGAGGAAAACGGCCGTTTTCCCATCCATTATGGCCCTCCAGAGTCGTATTTTAATGGGGCAATGCACATTGACGGCAATCCGCAAGAAGGACAACTCACTTTTCGCCTTTCTTATAATCGTACTGCGATGCTGTATGATTTGGTAAAGGGGATTGTTGCCTCAACTGGACGCGGTCTAGTCGTCATTCTTGTATTTACATTGCCTGGATGGGCACTGTTACTGGTGTTCCAGTTAAAAAGGAAACGGCCGTTTGTTCAGCATTGGTTAGAAGGCATCAGCGTTGCTATTGGATTAAGTTTGTCGTCATATATCATCCTTTTTTTATGGGCTGATTGGATTAACTTGCATCCTGGGGGCATGCTCGTTTGGTTGACTGTTGCCATCAGTACAGCTTTTCTTATTTGGTATTATCGTGTATGGCAACTGCGTCCACATCATGTTTGGTCGGCTGTTCAAACATGGGCAGATTCTGATACTGTTTGGGCCGACAGTGCAACGATTTTTATTGCTTTTATAGCGGCAACGGCCCGTTTTTTAATGATACGCGGCTTAGAGATGCCGCTTTGGGATGATTCTGTGCAACATGCAGTTATCACCCGTCGGATTATGGAAAGCGGTGGATTATTTCAATCATGGTTGCCCTATTCGCCTCATACCACGTTCTCTTTTCATTTTGGATTTCATATCAATAGTGCCGTATTTGCTTGGGTGACTGGATTTGACACCCCACAAGCGTTGTTGTGGGGTGGGCAATTGTTTAATCTATTTGCTGTTTTGACGCTATATGCGCTGGCATATCGTCTGAAAGGGGCATGGGCGGGCACCATTGTTGTTCTTGCTGCTGGCGTTATGATGGAGTTCCCCTTATTTTATATGAATTGGGGGCGTTACCCACAGTTGATGGGGCAAGTTATCTTGCCTATTGCCATGTGGTGGACATGGGTTACGTTAAATGATGATCATGCAAAATCATATCGCAACTTGTTTTGGATAATTGGTGGTGCGACCTTAATTGTGGGCAGCGCCCTCAGCTATTATAAAATGCCGTTTCATTACATGGCTTTTGTGATGGCGCTGGGTATTGCGATGGTAAAAACAGCGCGTAATTTATTGGATTGGAGGAAGTGGCGTACATGGGTGTTAACGGCCGTTATTGCCTTCATTCTCATATTTCCTTGGGTTTCTATGCTGGCATCCCGTGTTTTGAAGCCGAAAGCGACCGCTTCTTCTGCTTCGATAGAGCCTGTGGTAGCTGGCTCTTTCCAGTCAACCATCTATGCGTTTCTTGTTGCGCCATTTGTCGAGCTGTGGCAGCAAATAGAGGCTTTTTCCACAGATTTTCCAGCGATGCAAACGTTAACACTCTTATTGGGAATAATCGCTGTTGTTTGGTGGGGACGAAATGTGGCCGTTCCCATAATTTGGATGCTGATATTGATCAGCCTACCTATTTTATCTGGCCTATCTTTACCTGGTACGTTCCTAATTGAAGCGTTCACTATCCGTACCAGCTTGTATATGCCACTATCTCTCATTTGGGCTGTTGCGGTTGGTACTATACTC
>QQUD01000696.1 GCA_008501785.1 Chloroflexota bacterium | reverse complement strand
AATCGACCAGGGTGATGTGGTGGTTGGTAATGTCGGTGCTGAAACGCGCATGACATTCCGAATGGTTGGTGACGCTGTAAACATTGCTCATCGTTTGGTTGATTTGGCTCTCGATGGTCAAGTCGTAATTTCAACTAGCATTTACAATGCAATTGACCGCAATGCCGATCTACTACATGATTTAAAACTTGAGCCGATGGGACCGGTTGCTATCAAAGGCAAAGATGAACCATCCATTTTGTATCAGGCAAATATTCTTGAGAGCAGTTAAGGTTATAACGGCCGTTTCGTAGGAATTCCAACTCGTCGCGGATATTTCTCTGGGGTTAAACCAACTTTTGGCACAACAACTAAATATCTGGGGTCTTCGTAAGCTGGAAGCTTAACAGGTTGCAGAGTGGCTGCACCACCTCCCAGTATTTGAATCGCACGTTGTGCCTGCTCAAGTTCAACAGGTGCATGTGGACCTTTTTGTGCAAGCATTTTGCCGCCCACTTTGCACAATGGCAGCAAATATTCCACCAACACCCGCATGTCGGCCAAAGCTCGTGCCACTGCCCAATCAAACTGTTCTCGATAAGCAGGCAGTTTCCCCACCAGTTCAGCTCGATCTACCACAACCGACACAGTGCTCATTTGCAAGGCCTCTATCACCGCCTCTAAAAATCGCGTCTTTTTGCGTACACTTTCAACAAGTGTTAACTGCATTTGTGGAAACATAATTTTCAAAGCTAATCCAGGAAAACCTGCACCCGTACCAACATCAATGACAGAACGGCCGTTTAAATCCCCCATCACCTGCACACATGTCAACGAATCTAAAAAGTGACGCTGTTGAATTTGACTGGGTTCACGAACGGCCGTTAAATTTATCTTTTGATTCCACTCAAGTAGCAAAGATTCATACTGCACAAATTGATCAGTTTGCTCCTGAGTTAATCGAACACCAAATATTTCTGCCTGAGAAATCCAATTCATAATTCGCCTACAAATCTAACGACTTTGCTGCAACTTCTTCAAAACAGCATCAATTTCATATGTATCAAACTGTTCCCCACCAAAAGAGGCAGGCACATACTTTACCCAGCCCTGCACCACCACATAATTTCCGGAAACATAAAGGGGAATTAAAGGAACCGACCCTTCACGACTAAAAAACAAGCTTTCAATTTGTTGATACAACTTGAGGCGTTCTGCATCATCTGTTTCAAAAGATGCCTGACGAATCAAATTGTCAGCTTCAGAGCAATCTCGATTTTGACGATTTTCACTATCAACACAATGAAGCAAATCGCCAAACCAATTATGAGCATCTGGATAGTAGGAAGCCCACCCCAATTCCCACATATCTGGTCGATTCGGCCCTGCATCTTTTCTGGTATTGGCCAATAACGTCCCAAATTGTGCCTGATCGATGACAATCTGTTCCTCTGTACAACCCAGTTCATCAATCCACATGTCCCGGATAATTTCAGCTTGCCGCAAAGATTGGTCCGAAGTCGTGACCAGCAATCTTATCTGAGGCATTAAACGACAACTGCCAAATCCGCTCGATTGTAGCTGCAACCGTGCATAATCAGGATCATATCCCATACCCACTTCACCAACTGGCATCGCCCCCACCACACCGGGAGGCACAAGATGACGCATTTCTAACGCTTCGCCATCATATAACTCTTGAACAAGCACCTCTCTATCAATGGCAGCGCTAAATGCGCGTCTTACGGCCGGTTCGCGAAACACCCCACTTTCAAAATTGTATGAAAAATAAAACAAAGTTTGTTCTGGAACTAGATCAGCCTTTTCAATCAGCCTTGCCCGTAATTCATTGTCAGGTAAATCTGGTAAATTAATGACATCAAGATTTTTAGCATCCCATAACTGCACCGCATTTGTTGGGTCTGTTAAATATAGAATGTTTACAAAATCAACATTTTTCCCTTCTGACCGTGAAATGGGCCAAATTGGATTTCGCTGAAGAGAGTACCTTGCACTAATTGGCAAGAATGGACCACTGGTAAGTAAATTTTCCGGCAATGTCCATTCATCTTTAAACTCTTCTACCAGAAAACGGGGCACTGGACGCATCATCCATAAACTGGTGATTGTTAAAAACTGGCTTGCTGGTTTTGTTAATGTAAATTGAACCGTCACATCATCTATAGCTCTGATTTCAATGCGGCTCAAGTCTGTTCCAGTTGGATCGGCAAGTGAATATGCCTGCTCGCAACCCTCAATAATAAACAGAGTCACTGCATCAGGCGTATTGGTTCCTTTTGCACAAGCACGTTGAATCGCATAAACAACATCATCAGCAACAACTGGCGCAATAGGTTTGACTTGAACAAACCCATTTAAACGTTCTTCAGTTGGCTTTACCCAATAAATGTCGTCGCGTAAATGGAATGTCCACTGACGGCCGTTTCCACTCACCTCCCACGACTTAGCCAACATCGGTTCAACCCTATTTTGCACATGATTGTAACGAGTCAGTCCCACAAACAGATTTTCGATCAATGTAATCCCTTCATCGCTATCACTCGTTTGCGGATCAATGTTGGGGGGATCGCTCAAAATAAAACTAATATCCAACGTCACAAAAGACCCTTCATCTCTAGAAACCACGTCTGGAATTGGTTCAACTGTAATTTCTTCACGAATAATTCGGGTAACAACCTGTTCCTGCCCTTCAATCGAGACAACTTCTGTCACAATAACCGGCAATTCCTCCTCACTGCCACAAGCTACAATAAGCAATATTGAAATTAGGAGAAAAAAAACATTGTATGAAATTCTTTTTAATGCATAAATCCATTTATTCACGCGCTCATGCTATCTCATGCCAACAACTGGGACAAGTTTTTCAATACTATATTTATGAAATTGATGATAGTACTGTTGGCGTTTCGGGAAAGACCCTTTACAATTAGCAAGAGTTGCCTACTGACCATACGAATAGTAATATTATGTTACACTGTACTTCCAATCCAAGGAATGGTTTTTCATGTACGAACGGGTACTTGTAATTGACGACTCCCAAGAAATTCGAGATTTTCTATCGGAGTATATCTTACAACCGAAAGGTTTTGAGGTGTTAACAGCCTCTAATGGCTTAATGGGGCTTGAAATGGCGATTGCCAAAGAGCCAGATTTGATGATCGTTGATCAACAAATGCCCCGCTTAACTGGGTTAGAGGTGCTGGAAAAGCTGAAAGAGCGCGGCATTGAAATCCCGGCAATTTTGGCTACAGCGCATGGGTCTGAAGAAACGGCCGTTGTCGCTTTCCGCTTAGGCATTCGTGATTATGTCATCAAACCCTTTGATGCCGATGAAATTAGCGAATCGGTCGACAGAGCCTTACGCGAAAGCCGCTTGCAGCGAGAGAGAGACCAACTGGTACAACAGCTCATGGAAAGCAATTCGCAATTGCAACGCCGGGCGCAAGAACTGAATGTGTTATATGGCGTGGGTAAATCAGTTGCATCTTCACTTGACTTGGAAGAGGTTTTGCACCGTGTGGTAGAAGCCGCCGTTTATGTTGTGGGGGCTGAAGAAGGCTCACTAATGCTGCTGGACGAGGAACAAGGTGAACTTTATACGCGTGCGTCAAAAAATATGGACTCAAAAGCACAATCTATGCGTAAAAGAGTCAACGACAGTCTCGCCGGTAAAGTATTGCAAACGAAACGGGCCATTGCCATTGGCAACGACTCGAAATGGCAAAGAACACACACAGCATTACTTGTGAAATCGTTAATCTACGTCCCGCTTATTTTGCAAAATAAACCGATTGGTGTTTTAGGTGTTACAAACCGCATCAAAGAAACGTCATTTGATAGCAACGACACAAGAGCACTCTCCGCATTAGCAGGTTACGCAACAATCGCGATTAACAACGCCAATCTATTCCAAGATATTGAGACAGAGCGATTTACTTTGAGCGCCATCGTTGATCAGACCGACGATCCGGTGATTGCGGTAAACAGCAACTTTACTGTTCTCATGCTCAATAAAGCTGCACGAAATGCATTCAACATTCCTGACACTGCAAACACAGATCAGCCCGTACAAACCTTGCTCAAAAACAAGGAAGCGATTCAATTTATCACGCAGCCTGATGGGGAAAGCATAAAAACAGAAGGTGATATTCCTTGCGATAATGGCAAGGTTTTTATAGCAACAATGACTTTGGTAGAAGGTGGCGGACGCTCAATTTTAATGCGAGAGCAAGAATAACAGTTAGCTAGCTTCTACACCTAACCAAAAATGATGTGGTAAGACGGTGCGAACTGGTGAAACAATAATTTCACCTACCCTCCTTTTTTCTTTCAGCATTTTTTTATTAACAAGACATAAAGTTGGAATAATCCCATATTTCATCTGATAATATTCCGCAGCACGGCTTACTTTTTCATCAAACGGCCGTTTCTTATCATCATCTAGCCATAACATTCCTACATTCATTAATCCAACTCCTCAATATCTTCATCAGTCTGCCAATTTATGCCAGCTTCAAATGGGATTTCATCTTCAACCTTGTCAGGTTTCTCCCAAGATTGATTCTGTCCATCAAATTTAAAATGCACAATCTCAGGCTCAGGGTCCGGTTCTGGCGCAGGCGGTTCATTGATAGGCACCTTCACATCAAAAGCATGTGCAACTAAGGGTCGTGGGCGATTTCGATGCAGTGCATCTAAAGTTAAATGCAAATCATAATCGCCAATATATGCTGCCTGGAAATGAATGGCTTCATCATTAGCAATAGCAATAAAATCACCTTCACCCAATAGGTAATCAGGATGTATTTCACTGTTTCCAGTCACACTAACACCTATCTGTTGATCGTCTATGCGACCAATAATGCGAACTGGCACAGTTGATTTGAAAACGGCCGTTAACAAAGCCGACTCCGGCCTATCGGTGCTCATTATCAAGTGAATCCCGGCATCAGCTCCTTTTTGAGTCAACTGCAAAATTGCTTCAAATGCAGCCTCATCACTTGCTTCCAAAAAAGTGACAAGATGATCAATCAGCAAAACAATTTTGGGATGTTCTACCTTTTGTTCAATCCGGTAATTCGTTTCTTGCACAAGAAACTGTAAAAGCTCAAGCCCATCCTTAACATCAGACGCAACCGGTTCAAGCAAATGTGGCAGGTATGAAAGCGGTTCTAACTCAACAAAACCACTGCTATCACCCTTGTCTGCATTTAACACAATTAACTGTAATTGAGACTGTTTGTTCAGTAACGAAAATGAAACAGCCAAAGAACGGAGGAGCGTTGTTTTACCAGCACCAAAATCACCGACCAATAGCCAGTGAGCTAAGTCGGGATCAGTTAAATCTAGTAAAACAGGGGAACCTTCTTCGTTCAGACCGAGAACGGCCGTTCCTGGTGCCACATCAGGCAATAATGAAAGCATATCCAAAAAAGCAACCGGCGGAGACTCAACCCTATTGACCCGTAAATGCCACTGTCCACCCTCTTGTGATATTTTTACATCAGAAACCCCGAGTGCCGTCAATACATCTTGTTTTAACTCACGCAACCTCTCAAAACCTGAAGACAAATGTGTTTGCAAGCTATATTGAATAGATTTCGGTGTAATCACACCACCAGAAACTTGTGCTTCCATCTGGCGATGATGCAGCACTTTGTCTATTTGTTGAGACTGAATCCGCAGTTGATGAGGAAGTCTTTGTTCTTTTAACATCTTTTGCCACTTCTCTTGATTCACCATATAACATCAAACATCACTAATTAGCACACATGTTCTGATCTAGGGATGTAAAAAAGGACGGCGAAAACGGCCGTCCTTCTAAATCATCCAGTTTTTCAGGCGGTTTGCCGCAAAACCATCATCACTTTACCCTGCACATCCATCCGATTTGCATCCACAAAAATCGGTTCCATCGTTGGATTTGCAGGTTGCAACCGAATTTTCTCACCTTCGTTAAAGAAATATTTTAGGGTCGTGGTATCATCACCCTTCAACCAGACAGCAACCATTTCACCATCTCGAGCCGTATTTTGTTGACGCATAATGACAATATCACCATCGTTGACCATCGCATCAATCATCGAGTCACCACTAACCCGCAGCGCAAACAAATCATCAGTGCGTCCTGGCAACATCGAGGCGCTTAACTCAATCGCATCATCATCATCATAAGTACCAAAACTATCGTTACCCGATTCAATTGGTTCACCAGCGACAATATCACCCGCCATCGGGATCCGCATGATTTGAGAAACCGCTTCGGTAACCCCGCTAACCGTTTCCCCAAAAATTTCCATTGCTTTTTTTGTTAGTCGTAGCCCTCGAGAAACCTCAGCTTCACGATCCAGGAAACCTCTTTCCTTCAATTTTGTGAGATTATAATTTACGACTGAAGTGGAACTGATTTTGGCGGCGCGGCCAATCTCACGAATGGTTGGGGGCCTCGTATGTTCCTGAACATATTCACGGATAAAGGCCAAAATATTTTTTTGGCGTTCCGATAACGGTTTTTCATCGCTCATAGCTTGTAACTCCTGTGTCACATGCAGGCAAATTGACTATTATTTGGTAGGTATGCAAAAATATCGCTCATTTGTTCTGGTCAGTATACACGAACACCTGTTCGGTGTCAAGCATTACGTAAAGTTGATAATTTGTTCTGTTTTAGTGTGCTGTGGTGGCTCCAAATTGGTCCAATCTTCATGAACGTTAAGAAAATAAAACGGTAATAGGGAACTTGTCATTCCCGCGCAGGCGGGAATCCATGACGTAGTCGAGTAGATTCCCGCCTGCGCGGGAATGACAGGGCCACATTTTGTAGTTTTCTA
>QQUD01000607.1 GCA_008501785.1 Chloroflexota bacterium | reverse complement strand
GAAACGGCCGTGTCCCGCACCACATCTCGCTGACCAGCAAAAGCTGCAATCAACGCCAGCCTCATTTCGCAAATTGCCGCAATATCTTGCCAGTAATCGGATATGAGAACGGATCGTTCCACACGATCAGCACAAGAGATCGCCTTTTGGTACGATGCCTGTGCAGCGACCAGATCGTTTTGTAAAAATGCCAATTCACCAGCCGCCGCATGAGCCGCAACAAACCCCGCTGCGTCATTTGCGGCAGCAGCCGCTTTGTTGAGTTGTTGTGACCATTTTGTGGCGAAACGGCCGTTTCCCGCCCAAATCGCCCCCATCGCCAGCCCAAATAAAGTAGGCACATGATTAGCAGCCACATCTTGCATGTTCATCAGACCATCGACAACAACTGGTGCGCTGAAGCCGTATTTGTGAATTTGGGGGTGCAATACGGCCGTTTGCAAAACAATTAGATTGTCCATTCGATCTGCGGATTGAGGCAGCTTTGCCAGCAATGTTAAAGCGTGTTCGAAATGAGTTTGCGCCTCCTCCTGAACCGACAGACGCTGTGCTTCATCGCCTGCCATCTGTTGATAATCAATTGCCTTCTGCAACAACCCTGCTTGTTCAAAATGGTGCGCCAACTGCACCGCAACCGTGCGCGTTTCATCACCAGCCAACCCCTCCAAGGCCTCCCCAACCGCTTCATGCAGATAAACCGTCTCCACCGGATCAACCTGCGTTTGTAAATATTGGAAGATTAGATGATGACGGAAACGGTAGCGTGATAATCGCTGCCCACCCAGGCGATCAATCCCAACCACCTCAACAAGTCGGTGCTGCTGATCCAATTGGCTGCTCAACGACTGCACCAATTTTCGCGCAGGCAGTTCCTGCACCTGCGCCAACAATTCCGCCGTAAATACCTCCCCTTCAATACACGCCACTTTCAACAGCTCACGCAGCTGGTCAGGCAAGCGGTCAATACGTTCTGCAACGGTTGCCTCGACCTTCGATGGCAGGCTAGACCAATTCATCCTATCACTTGCGGTCCACTGCACCTTCTCATCTAAGATCAAATCACCACGTTCACGCATGCCACGCAGCAGTTCCACAGTAAAAAGCGCATGTCCGCTGGTTCGCTGATACAAATTATTGCGAAAGCGAGTATTCAACTGATTCGGCTGACTGTCTACCAACGCTTCCACAAAGGCATGATGATCTGCATTTTCGAGCGAAACGGCCGTTTCTCCATACAGCCGCCCCAATTCTTGCACAACCGACGCCAACGGATGGCGTTCACCCGTTCTCCCGGCAGCCACATCGCTGGGGCGGTAGGCGCAAACCAACAGCACCGGCGATTGCCTGAGCTGTCGCCCCAAATGAAAGAGCAATCCAATTGTGCCGCTATCTGCCCACTGCATGTCGTCAAGCACCAGCAGCAGGGGTGTCTGTTGGGCGAGGGTTTGGAGAACGGCCGTTATCTGTGCAAACAAAGCCGGTTGCGAGACAATTTCATTCTGATTTGTAGACAACTGATTTTCCAATCGCTTTTCAATTGGCCCAGTAGGAACCAGCTTTCCCGGCAAATCGGGTCCGTGAGTCAAAATCACATCCACAACAGAAGGGGCCGCTTGCCACAGCCGCCGCGCCCATTTGCTAGAAATTGCACCTAGCCCCCATTTACTTTCCAATTCACCCGTCAGCATCGTCATCCACTGCCGAATAGGTTGATAAGGGTCACTCGTGCCAATCAATGCACTGCACGTTCCGTCCACCACCAGCAGCGATTCATGCCGCTTCACCGCTTGCTTCATAAATGTTTGCAGCAGCGCCGATTTTCCCTGCCCAGCTTCGCCGGTCACAAAAATAACACGCGATTCCCCAGTGACGGCCTGGTTTAATGAACCATGAAGCTGCTCAAGTTCACCCATTCGCGCCACAAAAGCATCATGATCCGATGCCGGGGTCAATGCAGCCATTTCCAGAAAAACAGGGCGCTCACCTTTTGTCGGTATTGGTTTAATGGATTCGGCAGATTGGGCTGCCAATTCACCTGCTTCAATTTGCGCCAGCAGCGATTGTGTTGCAGGCTCTGGCGCAACGCCAAGTTCATCCCACAACAGCTTGTGCAACATGTCGTATTGGGACAACGCTTCGTGTCGACGGCCGTTTTCGGCCAACACCATCATCAATTGTCGATGCGCCGCCTCTCGCAAATTATCAATTGAAAGCTGGCGGCGGGCTAAGTCTTCGGCTTGATCGAGTTGATTTTGGGAGAGGTAAACGGCCGTTAATGCAGCCATTCCGTCCAAGGCCAACCGCCGCAGTCGTTCCCGCTGGGTTTCTGCCCACACATTAAATGGATTGCTGTCTGACAGGTAAAAATCTGCAAGAAAATCGCCCCGGAACAACTCAATCGCCTGCTCAAGTTTAACAGCATCTTTTTGCTGCTGACCAACCGTGCAAAAGGTAATAAATTTTTCCACGTCCAAGATGAGGGGGTAATTTGGATTAATCTGAACAATTTGTCGATCTGAAATCAGCAGATGAAATTCTGTCCCACTCGTATCAATTTGGGCAGGGATGGCGCGGCGCAGAAGCGATAATGTCTGGCGCAAATTTACCTGGGCAGATTTTTGTAACTGATCGGGCCACAACAACCCCATTAAGGTGTCGCGACGATGAATGCGATCTTTTTCCACCACCAGATACGCAAGCAGCGCCTGCATCTTTTGCGTGCGAAAGTTGATTAACGGCCGTTCGTTTAAAAATGCTTGGTACTGACCAAGCAGAGAGAGTGAGAGTCCTTTCATAAGCCTTTGCTAACTGGTTAAAACTGAACACCAATCAAAGTTCAACACAGTGTAACACAAGTTGCAATTCAATTAGTTTGGCCTTGTTATCTCTCTCGTAAAACTCATTCAGTACAGACTCAAGTGGTGGAAAGAACGGCCGTTTCACTCACTTCCCACAACTTCTTTTGAGCCGTTACATCCTGTGCAAATGGATGCGTTTCGTGAGGATGGCCTTTATCAAAATATTTGCCAGTCACACCTGCCACCTCAGGGGATGATGCCAGATAAATTTGCGTTTCGGCACCTTTATCCTCGTTAATTGCAAAAAGCTGCGCGATTGGCATGAGCAAACTGCCAATGATGCCGTTATTTTTGCGGCCAAAATTCGAGCGCACAAAACCAGGATGCAGCGAATTTGCCGTTACGCCACTGCCTTGCATACGCCGCGCTAGTTCATTCGTAAACAAGATATTCATCATCTTCGATTGACCATACACCTGCATCCCACTGTACTCTTTTTCACGCTGCAAATCGTCAAAATCAACTGACCCAACACTATGAGCAGCCGAAGCAACATTCACAATACGAGCTGGCACACTCGCCTTCAGCATATCCAACAGCAAATCTGTCAACAAGAAATACCCCATGTGATTCAACGCAAACGTCATTTCGTACCCGTCTACGCTTTCACTTCGATTTGTAAACATAGCACCAGCATTGTTCACCAACACATCAAGCCGATCATGTTCAGCCTTAAACTGGGCAGCCAACGCTCGAATCGACTGCTGCGAAGAAAGATCGGACAGCATCAATTTAGCATTGCCATTTTTGCTCACTTTCTGGACTTCAGCCAAGGCCTTTTCGCCACGCTCTCGGCTGCGTGCCACCATCACCACGTTTGCCCCCATCCTTGCCAACTCTCGCGCAGTCACCTTCCCAACCCCAGAATTAGCCCCAGTCACCAAAACTGTCTTACCTATCATATGATTTTCCATGTCTATCTCCTATTATAAAAGCTGGTCAGTTAGTCAGCCAGTCAGCCAAAAGCAGATAAGCTGACAAGCTGAAGGGCTGAATCGCTCACTCAACTATAGCCCCATAAAAAAACACGTCACCCCAAATGACATGCTTCTAGGAATCTATTTAGTTTTTACAGAAATTTATTGGAAAAATGAGAGTAATTGCTGATTCACCGCTTCGGGTTCGTCGTGTTGCAGCCAGTGGGTGGCCTTGGGGTAGAAATGAAGACGGCCGTTTTCACAAACCGCCAAACTCTTCTCCGCCAATTCTTTACCCAGCGCTGCATCCCGTTCCCCCCACAAAATCAGCGTCGGCACCTGAATCCGGGGCGGTTCCGGCAATCCCTTCACCCCTTTGCGCACAAAAGCCCGATACCAATTCAACATACCCGTCCATGCACCTGGCTGCCGCCATGCAGCGCGGTATGTCTCCAAATCTGCATCCGAAAACGTGTCACGCTTACTGCTCAAACGTAGCAACTTATTTGTGTCCGAGCGGGTTGAGAATCGCATTGCCCATTCAGCAATGCCAGGAAGCTGAAAGAAAAAGACATACCAACTCTTTTTCAACTGCTGCCAATTTCCTTTACGCAATTCATGCCCTAAAATGGTCGGATACGGCACATTCAAGATTGCCAGCTTGTTTAACCGTTCTGGAGAATGAGCAGCCATCCACCAGGCCACAGCAGCCCCCCAATCATGACCAGCCAGATACACTTTTTCATACCCAAAATAGTCAATCAACCCAATAATGTCCGCCGCCAACAAATCAATATCATAATTGGCCACACCACGCGGTTTTTCACTGAGATTATATCCCCGCTGATCTGGCACAATCACCCGAAACCCATTCTGAGCCAAAAAGTCAATCTGATGCCGCCAACCACCCCAAAATTCAGGAAAACCATGCAGCAAAATCACTGGCTCCCCCGATTCGGGGCCAGCAATTACCACATGCAGCGTAACACCATTTGTGCGAACAAATTCATGAGTTGACATAGTTTATATGAACCTTCAAAAATCAATTCGGTAATAGGGTTTGGTAGGGGCTAGGCGGCGGCGAATTGCGAATGTCATGACAACGTGCTTTGTCCCACCGCCGCCTCGCCCAGGTTGACGGCAACCCAGGCGAGGCAATCGGAGCGAAGGCCATCTGTTTTTTCAACCGCACAGCCGATTGCCTAGCCCCTACCATTACCGATTTATTTTATGTACTTACACAAACATGTTTGGATCCGGTAGACCCAAAATTCATTTTGGGACACAAGCGATTTAAAATAAAAAACACGGATAGGGAAGAAATGAAAATCAGTATTCCTCCTATCCGTGTATTGAAATATCACAAAAACAAATTCTGTGATTTAGTTTGTATCAATATCAACCGAAACGGTCATGCCCCAGCGCAACGGCAAATCAGGCGCATCGTCCAATTGAATTTCAACTGCATACACCACATCACCACTTGACAATGAGGATACCAACGCCACATCCGTTACAACACCAGTCACAGTATCATCAGGAATCGCATCAATGCTAACCGTAACAGATTGGCCATCTTCGACCTGCGCTACGTCAAGCTCAGTCAGGTCAGTTGTCTCCACCAACCAGGCTGAAAAGTCAGCCATCGTCACCACTGGCACACTGCTGCCAACCAATTCACCTTCACTGATATTGATCCGGGCGATATTGCCGTCAAATGTGGCGACCAACGTCATGCGATCTAAGGCAGCTTGTGAGGCGGCTACGGCCGCTTCTGCTGTGGTAACGGCCGCTTCTGCTTGCGCAACGGCCGCTTCTGACTGCACAATGTCAACCTCTGCCAAAGACAGCGATACTTTCGCCTGTTCTACTGCCACTTCAGCAATAGCAATTTCTTCTGCGGAAGCAGGCTCAAGCAACAAATCTAGCTGGGCTTGTGCCACTGCAACATTGGCTGATGCAACAGCCACAGAGCCACCGGCCGCACGTTGTTGCGCCGGTGTTGGGCCAGCTAGTAAAGTGTTCAACGCTTGTTGGGCAGCGTCCTGATTTGCTTGAGAAACCTGGACCTGAGCACGGGTTTGCTCTTCAACCGGACCATACAGTGGACAAATTTCGCCCTTTGGTGTACTGAAACATGTATCAATAATCGTTTCGTATTGATCTTCAATTGCACGTAAATCGGCCGTCGCTGAGGCTAAATTAGCCTCGGCTGCCCGAATTTGTGAATCGGTGATCGCACTCAGCGTTGCATCTCGTCCACCAGCAGCTTGTACCACACCAGATTCAGCCGCTGCCACGTTTGCCTCAGCTTGCTCAATTTCAGCAGGCAGTGGTCCGGCAATCGTTAATGCCAAATTTGCTTCTGCTGCCGCAATATTGACTTCTGCGGATGCAACACCAGCTTTTTCTAATTCCAGTGAATTCTGCGCTGCAACTAAACCAGCTTGAGCCGACTCTAGTCGTGCTTCTGCTTGCTGCAACGCTATTTCTAGATCAAGCGCATCTAGTCGAATCAATGGATCACCAGCATTAATGGCATCCCCTTCTTCAACCAGGATTTCGGCAACAACGCCACCGGTTTGAAAGGAAAGATCGCTGAAAAACAAGGGTACAATGCGGCCTTCAGCATTCACTGCATCAACACCAGTTTGGTATGGTTGTGAGGCAATAGGGGCAGCGGAAACGCCTGCACTGAGCGCAGTCGAGGTGGTCGTTTCCGGATCCACCTGCCACGGTTGAAATGCAGCTAACACCACTACCGAAACAACCAGCAAAATGCCCATAAGGAATCGTTTCTTATTCATAACTCTCATCTCACTTTTTACTGATCTGAATCAATCGTAATAAAAGCTGTCATACCCCAGCGCAGCGGGACATCCACGCCGTCACCAAGATCAACAGTTACCACATACGTCACATCACCACGCACCACGTCAGAAACGGATGAAATATCCGAAACAACGCCGGTAAACGTTTCGCCAGGGAATGCGTCGATAGTTACTTCAACTTCAAACCCTTTGGCAATCGTGACCACGCTTAATTCAGTCAAATCAG